>JASMMD010000010.1 GCA_030748335.1 Candidatus Thalassarchaeum sp.
GTTGGAAGAAAAGGAAATGGCGTACATATTCGATGAACCATCCTTAGTAAAACTCAACTCATTGATTGACAGCATGGCCCCATCCAGTAGCGATTTACAGTGCCCAATATGTGATGAGAAAATGGGAACTTTCTCTGTGCCCTACATTCCTGCAGATGATGAGACTCATCTTCGAATTAATCGTGTAGGTTATGATGCAGATAAAATTGTAGTTGGATGGGCATTGAACCTTGTTGTGGCTGGAGTGAAAGCAGCCATACCCAATGCCGAGGAAACAATTGATCTGGACTCCTGTGTTGATTGTAGGGTGATTTGGTTTGACGGCTCAGAGAAAAATAAGCTGGGCTCTGGCACAATAAACTAGACCTTTAGAATACATGAATTCAAGGACATCCTCGCGCACGCATGCTTCCATAAGGAAGTTCAGACATGGCTAAGCGATTGAAGAACGGCGCATCCAAGGATGGATGGATAGAGGTTCGAGGGGCCCGTACCCACAATCTCCAGAACATCGATGTCAAGATTCCAAGGGGTAAGTTCGTCGTTCTTTCAGGTGTGTCCGGCTCAGGCAAGTCGAGCCTGGCCTTCGACACTCTGTACGCTGAGGGCCAACGTCGCTACATCGAGAGTCTGAGCTCCTATGCGAGGCAGTTCTTAGGTCAGATGAAGAAGCCCGACTGCGACAGCATCGAGGGATTGTCCCCTGCCATCAGCATCGACCAGAAGCAAGGTAGCCACAATCCCCGCTCGACCGTGGCTACCGTGACCGAGATCATGGATTACATGCGCCTGCTCTGGGCAAGAGTGGGCCTTCCTCACTGCCCCGATTGCGGCAGGGAGGTCGCCAGACGAACGGTGCAGGAGATCGTCGATGACGTACTCTGGAGGTTTGAGGGCCATGCGGTTGCAGTCTGGAGCCCGGTGGTGCGTAACCGCAAGGGCACCCACGCGGACCTGTTCAGGGCGCTTGTCGAGCAGGGTTACCTCGAGGGCAGGGTGAACGGCCGCGATGCCAATTTCGAGAACCCACCGGAACTCGAGAAGAACCTAAGACACGACATAGACGTCAGGATTGACCGAATAAAGCTCGAGAGGGCGAGCCGACAGCGCCTGACCGAAGGTGTCGAGGCCGGTCTCAGACTGGGTGCCGGCGCGGTCGCGATTGAGAGCCTCAAGGCGCCCAAGCCGAGGAAGTCCGACGACCCAGGAGAGCAGAGGTTCCAGACGGCGCAGGACGAGTCGATTGCGTACTCTGAGGAGTTCGCTTGCCCGGAGCACGGGGCATTCCTACCTGAGATGAGCCCACGGGTGTTCTCGTTCAACAACCCACTCGGTGCGTGTCCCTCATGCCAGGGCCTCGGCGTCCAGAGGAACTTTTCCCCAGACCTCGTCATAGACAGGCTCGCCACCGTCGAAGAGGGATGCATCACACCGTTCCGTCGCTCGATGATGTCCGGGTGGTACAGGACCCAGATGACGCAGACCTGTGAGCACTTCGGGATTCCTCACGACGTCCCGTTCGGGCAGTTAGACTCAGATGCACAGGGAATTCTGTTGAACGGCTCGGGTGAGGTTGACATCAACTTCAACTTCGTATCTCGAAAAGGCTCCTCTTACCAGATGGTACGCCCTTGGGAAGGCGTCTTCCCACGTCTCCGGAGGACCTACACGGACACCAGTTCGAACCGGACCCGCTCCCGCCTCACCTCATACATGACCGACGAGCCGTGCTCGGACTGCGGTGGGAAGAAGTTGAACAGCGCCGTCAGCATGGTCACGGTGGGTGGGATTTCCCTTCCCGATATCTCCTTCTGCAGCGTCCTCGAGGCACTCGCAGTCGTCCAGAACTGGCGCATAGGAGGCCTAGATGATACTTGGGATAGGCTAGACAGGGAAGAGCCGGACACTCCAACAGTTTCGAAGTGCGAGCAACTCGACGAGAGGTCGCTCTTCATCGCTCAGGAGGTCATCAAGGAGATTGAGTCTCGTCTCAGGTTCCTTGCGCTTGTTGGCCTCGACTACCTCACCCTCGACCGGCGGGCCAGCACACTCTCGGGCGGCGAGTCACAGAGGATTCGCCTAGCCACCCAAATTGGGACACGCCTGACAGGGGTGATGTACGTCCTCGACGAACCCAGTATAGGACTTCACCCGAGGGACAACGGGAGACTGTTGGAGACCCTGAGGGAGCTGACCTCGCTTGGTAACACCCTGCTGGTGGTTGAACACGACGAGGCGACACTCCGGCAGGCCGACTGGCTAGTCGATCTCGGTCCAGGCGCAGGCAAGGAGGGCGGCTGGATAGTCGTCAACGGTGATTTCGAGGAACTCATCAATAGCAAGGAGAGTGTGACCGGGGCCTATCTGTCTGGCAGGAAGAGCATACCCCTGCCCGAGGACCGAACCACACCAGAGGATGATAGGTGGCTCGTGGTGACGGGCGCCCGGCAGAACAACCTACAGGACATAGACGTCAGAATCCCCCTCGGTTGCATCGTCGCTGTGACCGGCGTCTCGGGGTCGGGCAAGTCTTCATTGGTCACCTCCACCATAGCCCCATCCCTCCAGCGGGAGCTGCACGGCTCCGATACCACCCCGGGCAGCCATGACAGAATCGAGGGCCACGAGGACATCGACAAGACCATCGTCATAGATCAGTCACCAATCGGCCGCACACCCCGCTCAAACCCCGCCACTTACACAGGAGCGTTCTCCCCGATACGCGAACTATTCACTCAAACCAATCTCGCAAAGGAGCGCGGCTACCAGCCGGGGCAATTCTCCTTCAACGTCAGGGGAGGTAGGTGCGAAGCCTGCAAGGGCGCCGGCTCCACCAAACTGGAGATGAACTTCCTCCCGGATGTTTGGGTGGTATGTGACGTCTGCAAAGGCAAGCGCTACACACGCGAGACCCTAGAGGTCGAGTGGCGAGGCAAGAACATACACGACGTCCTCGAGATGAATGTCGCCGAAGCCTGCGACTTCTTCGCTAACCAACGTTCCATCTTCCGCATCTTGTCGACCATTAGGGACGTCGGTCTGGGGTACATCCGCCTCGGCCAACCCGCGACGACTCTCTCAGGAGGGGAGGCTCAGAGGGTCAAACTCGCCACGCAGTTGCACCGCCCGGCCACCAAGCACACGGTGTACATCCTCGATGAGCCGACGACCGGACTCTCCCTTGCGGATGTGCACCAACTGATCGAAGTTCTGCTCCGCTTGCGGCGCAACGGACACACCGTCATCATCATCGAGCATCATCTAGATGTAATCAAATGCGCCGATTGGGTCTTGGATCTCGGACCGGAAGGCGGCGAAATGGGAGGACTGGTGGTCGCCGAGGGGCCCCCAGAAAAAATCGCCAAGAACCCGGATAGTTACACTGGACAACATCTTATCGAACTCGTTTGAGTAGTGTATCGGGCTAAGCCTTGAGAAGGACCACCTTGTCAGTGAGGCAGATGTACCGCTCAGGCAACCCCGCTCTCAGTGATTCGACGTTTGACAAGAGCAACTACTCAGAGGCCCCATGGTGGGACGGTGTGGAGAGCAATTTGATGACGATAGAAGGGGTCGCTGAGAAGACCGGCATCCTCCTACTGATTACCGCAACCACGGGATTACTCACGGCATTTTCCATGCCATCCTCAGCACCGCTGATACTGCTAGGTATCTTGGGTGGTTTCGTCATTGCAATGATGGTGATATTCTCGGGCTCGATGAATCCGATTCTGATTTGCGCATATGCCGCCTTGGAAGGTCTTGCGCTAGGTGGGTTCACTTGGTACTTCGAAGTACCACTACAAATGCCCGGCATAGGTCTCATAGCGGCCCTTCTGACATTCTTGATTCTTGGAGCCATGATAATGATCTACAGGGCTGGCCTGATTGCATGGGACCAGAACACCCGAATCGCGGTTACATCCGCGTTGATTGCCATTGTCCTGATCTACATTGTCTCTATCATTGGCTCGTTCAGCGGTTGGTACCACGTCCCCTACATCCATGGAGCAGGCCCAATTGGCATAGGCTTCTCTCTATTCGTCGTAGGGATAGGAGCTCTATGTTTGGTCGCAGACTTCGACTTCATCGAAAAGGGAGTGGAGAGAGGAGCCCCCAAACAATTGGAGTGGAGAGCGGCCTTTGGGCTGATGGTCACACTAATTTGGCTCTATCTAGAGATTCTCAAACTACTAGCCAAGATTGCAGCCTCGAGGCGCTAGGAGATGGATACTGAGGTCATAGCACAATTGGCCGCTGCCGGGATAGCCCTCGGAATCATCGAGGGCATCAAACCAGGCCCGCTTCTGACTATGGTCATCAGGGAGTCCCTTTCGAAGGGCCTGAAGGCTGGCATGTGGACGGCCGCGGCCCCCATCTTCACCGACGGCCCGATGATAATCGCTAGCCTCTTCCTCGCTGGCTGGATGGCCACGCAACCCCCTATTCTATTCTCGATATCTCTCTTAGGAGCCTTGTTCTTAGCAAAAATGGGCTTCGAGTGCTTCTCCTTGGAGCCCCCTGACCCAGACTCCGAACCCGACGCCTCTGGCTCGTTCAAGCGAGGGGTGCTGACCAATCTTCTGAACCCCAATGTGTACATGTTCTGGTTCTTGATCGGAGGTCCCCTGATGGCCTCGGCAGCGGAACAGGAGCCTCTGGCACCTATCTTGTATGCCATATGCTTCCTAATCACCATAATTCTAGTCAAGGCATCCATTGCTTGGCTTTTCGTCGGTGGCGGCACCTGGTTGTCCCCCAGTAAGTACCGCATCGCTATGGTCATCTGCGGGTTGGCGATGCTCGGCTTCGCCGTCAGCTTCGCATATCAGGCCTATGGGCTGTACCCGGACGTGTTCTAGAGGGTACCCGGACCGCCGATTGGCAGTTCGGTCAGGGTGCCGTTGCCGCGCAGCGAAGGACCGATTGTCATGGTGCCGAAGATACCAATCTCACCACCCACGTTGTGAGCGAGTCCGAACCATGCCCTACCATACTGATCAATGATGATGTCATTGAAGTCGCCGAAGCCACCGCACCTGTTGAAACCGCAGTCGGCTGTGGTGTCGAGAGGGTCCCCCCACGCATTGACCTGCACCGTGGTCATCAGAGGCATCGGGCTGAACGCGTCGGAGATTACAGTCAGGTAACCATTCCACGTATCCCCCCCAGAGTCCCCTAGGTATCCCAATGCGACCTGTCCGGGACCACCCGCGGTCAGAACGGGGAAACCAGTTCCGTTGAGACCGATTGGCGGAGCCACCATCAACGGCTCACTCCACGTATCTCCCTCGTTCATTGAGTACGAGTAGTAGGGCATGTTGTCAGAACCCATCCACATCGCGTGGACATTGTTCTCCGAATCTGGGTAGACCTGCGCCTCCTCGAAGTTCCAAGTCTCCGCCGTCCCGGTGGTCTCCGTCGGCAGTGGGTGCTCGGTCCATGTTAGGCCACCGTTCGTGCTACGGTAGATGGAGTAACCTTCACCGTCATCACAGCCCCTGTTACCGCGGTAGAAGTTGCCGTTGTCAGATCCCATGATATGTCCCGTGAGACCACCACTGTTGCAGCTCGTCGGTGCACCCGGGACCTCCGGACCCCATGTCAGACCACCATCATTGCTTGAAGAGCAAACTGGATAGGGATAGTTCCCGTTGACGCAGAAAACCCACGTTGTCGGATGGAATAGCGCTGGGTAGGGCGAGGAAGCGATGGTCTGGTGGTCCTGCACTGACCAGCCAGTCGCAACGGATGGGCCAGTCCAACTACCTCCTTCGTTGTCTGACCACTCCACGGTCATGCCTAGGAGAGCATGCATGTCGAACTTCATCACCCGGTCTGTCCATGGGTCGACGTAGACGTACGGATCGTTGCTGTTGGCTACGGGCGCGAACACGCTGTACACATCTTCGCAAACGTAGTCGCTGACGTTCATCATTCCAATCAACCCGGAGCAGCGCACAATCGCTGTCGAGCCCGAATCTCCGTTGCCCCAACTGGTCATGTACAGGTTGTCGGCCGACGTGACCCCTATGGTCGGCTCGAAAGTGGTCATCCCGATTCCATAGTAGGTGCCGACTGCGCATGCAGGGGCGTTGTTGCCAACCAGCACAGAGGTCCCGTTGAACACGTCCGAGATTTTGGTGGCATCGCTGGCGTTGGCATAGTGGTACCAGGTGTTGTTGGCGATACCCTCAGGACACAACTCATCGAATACCCCCTTCTCCACAACCACAACCTTCTCCTCGCTGAAGCAGCCCCCGAGGGGGGCTGAAACCACCACCAACACGAGCATCATCGCTGTGACACGCACGACCCACGGTCAGGACTCGCATACATCAGATGAACGGCAGCGCGTCATCCCATCAGCAGTGTTGTGTTGCCACCAGAAGGGAGCACAGGGAGGTATGTGAGATCGCCATACAAGGCGGGCCCCTCAGTCAAGGTCCCGATGACTGCTTCGTCAAAACCGGCCGCGTTGTGAGCGAGGGCTATCCAAGGACGCCCCTCATCATCGATTTCGACGTCGATGAAGTCACCGAATCCACCGCAACGAACGTTGCCGCAGTCGGATGTAATATCCAGAGGATCGTCCGGCAGATTCACCGCCACACTGGTAATCAAAGGGTGCTCGGCGAACGCATCGGTCATTATCGCCATGTACCCCCCCCAACCGACACCCCCCACGGTCGAGTTGTTAGCACCCACGTCGTTGACCTCGCCGATGTAGCCGACCACCACTCTCCCCTCCGCGCCTGCGAAGATGGTCGGGAAACCGGTCTCTGTCACACCCGGAGCTGCCACCATCATTGGCTCGCTCCAAGTGTTGCCCTGATCCCGAGAGTAGGCATACCATGGCATCTGGTCGTTGCTTATCCAAGTCGCATGGAGATTGCCTCCATCATCAACAGCCGTGGCGACCTCATGTGAGTGCCAACCCTGCTGCATACCGACTTCCGTAGTTATCGTATGCTCTGTCCAGGTATACCCCCCATCCAGAGAGCGGTAGACGGCCGGCCCCTCACACGACGGGTTGCCCCTGTAGACAGCGCCATCTATGCCACCTGCTACATGGCCATGCAGTCCCGAGCACTGTGGGAAGCTACTGCTTGGAAATCCGATTCTCTGCACATCCCAAGACAGCCCACCATTCAGCGAACGTGAGCACTGTGCTCCCGCTGCTGGTGAGCCAGTGTTGATGCAGTAGACGTAGATCACCTCATGGAAAGCCGTTACACCGGGTGGCGGGGGCATCGAGGCGATGCTCTGGTGGTCTTGGGTAACGTAGTATCCCTCTACGGGGTACGGTGCGCTCCAGGTGTCGCCGTCGTTGTCCGAGTACTCCACGAACATCGCTGCGAGAGCGTGCATGTCGAACTTGACTAGCCTATCAGTGAACTTATCCACGTAGATGTAGGGGTCGTTTGAGTTAGGGGTCTGCCCAGAGTCTTCATCTATCGTTCCGAATGGTCCAACATCCTCCCAAGTCTGTCCTTGGTCCCGAGATCTGATGATGTGAGTACCATCACCTAGACCGTTCCAGCTAGTGAAGAATATAGCCCCCGAGGCGGTGATTCCGATAGTCGGCTCGAAGGTGTCGAATCCAGTCCCATAGTAGGTGGCGTTGGAGAAGTATGGAGTACTGTTACCGCTCAAGTTTGCTGTGATGTTTGCCGCAGACAAAGCAGCCTCATCGGTGGCATCAACGGCCCATGGGGCTGATACCGAGCCGGGATAGTGGTACCAGGTCGTGATGGGGATTTCCTGATCAAAGATGAAGGGGCCCTCCTTGACATACACTTCCTCCTCATCGTCCCACCAGAGACATCCGGTGATAGTGGAACTCAACATCAGCAGCACGAGCAGCGAAGCAATCCTCCTCATCTTCTTCTCACTTATCCTTCTCAAGCAGGCCCGGCACCGAATCGAGCACCGAATCTCTGGCCGACTTCCATGACATCCCCAACTCCCGCTCCGCCGGCGTTGCATCCCAGTACAGCTTCCTTCTCAGATGCTGTCTTGCCCAGGACAGTGTTATTCGCTTGTCGAAGAGCGGACCAAAGACCAATGCAATCAGGTAGGGGACAGTGAATTTCGGGGTCTTGAGTTCTGGGTACTCCTCCCTTAGAGTCCTCGAAATCTCAGAGAACTGCATATCCCCGCTCACCGTCAGGTACCTCCCGGCGTTCCGACCCATGGTCAATGCCCTCACATGAGCCTCAGCGACATCTCTCACATCGACAATGTTGATTTGTATAGGAATCAACAGGGGAACTTTTCTCTTGACCAAGGCGTTCAGGAAAGAGAGCGATCCTCGCAGGTGTATCTTGCTCAGTGGAGGGCCGAAGACCACACTCGGGTGGATTGTAACCATCCTAGGCTTCCCTTCTCCTCCATCCCTCGAATGCCAATCTCTCACAACCCTCTCTGCCATCACCTTGGCCAACCCGTATGGGTTGCCGTCAAGCGTCGCATCGTCAGCCCAAGTTTCGGTGGTCAGTGTCTCCCCATCCCTCCACTTCATCGGCCTTATCGCCGCAGTTGATGAAGTGTGGACCAATCTCTCCACAGTCCCTGTGGCATCGATTGCCGCAATTACATTCTGAGTGCCTATCACACTGGGATCGACAATTTGTCTCTGTGGGTCCTTTGCACTAATCCTCACCGCCGCAGCGGTGTGTATCAGATCAGTGCACCCGGCGATGGCAGCATGCACCGAATCTGCATCAAACAAGTCCATCTCGACAATCTCGAGCGACCCACCTTCGGCTATCGGCAATGCTCTCAGGTGTTCGACCCTGATGGGGTCTGAGGAGTCCCTAACGGTCGCTCTGACGTCCCTACCACGGGCGAGTAGGTTCGCTACCACGTGACTGCCGATGTAACCACTTGCCCCAGTAACCGTGACAACTCCACCGCTCACGATTCCGGCAGGGGCTGGTGTGATTGAGGGTTTCTCCCCTATCTGGCTAGCTCGGCAACTGAGCCGACTACCAAACTAGGACTCTGGGTAGCCGCTTCGAGATCTTCCCTCGTGGCCTCACCACTCAGGACCAGCACCCCGTGGACACCCGCCCTCTCCGCCATCTCTATGTCGGTGTAGAGACGGTCTCCCACCATCGCGCATTGATCGGGGCGCAGCCCCAACGCCTCGACCTTGTGTAGTATCATCCCGGCGTTCGGCTTGCCGCAAACATGCTCGGGACGCACTCCTGTGGTCGCTTCGAAGAGCTCCATGTAGGCCCCGGTGTCAGGCAGGCCACCATCTGGCGAAGGGCAGACTGTGTCGGGATGACTCGCGACCATCGGGATCCCCTTGTGGAGGTGAATCGAAGCCGTGCTGAGCTTCTCGTAGGTGATTTCGGTATCGTAGCCCAGCACGACGTACTGCGGATTCGTCGAATCGGTCGAGACGCCAGCATCCTCGAGCATCTGGCGCATCCCTGCCGTCCCGACCAGGTAGGTCTCGGAAACGCCGTTCGAGTCCAGCCACGAGAGCAGGTCGTGTGTAGAGAGAAGGACGTCTTCCGCCGACGCCGGCACTCCCATCCCCTGTAGCTTCTCGACGTACTGGTCGACGGAACGACTCGAGTTGTTCGACAGGAAGAAACGTCGAGTCCCTGATCCCTCCAGCCGAGCGAGGAAGTCGAGTGCACCTTCGATTAGTTGGTCACCCAGATATAAGGTACCGTCGAGGTCGAGGAACACGGCCTCTATTCCTTCCAGAGTCTGGTCTATCCCTGCCATCTGATCATCTCATGGGAGCATTATAGTCTTGAAAAGGAACCACTTGCTGAAGAGCTTTTCCTGAGCATCCTTGCTAGCGATCATCTCCGACATCATCTTGCCAATCTCCTCCTTCCTCGAGGCCTTCTTGATGAAGAAGTTAGAGATGAGCTTCCACTTCATCATCCCCTGCAACCTCTTCGAGTTGGTCAATTCCTTGCCCAACTCACCCCACATCTCCTCCATGTAAGCCACTGCAGCATCCTCAGGGAACCCATCAGAGTGCAACTCCTTGTCGAAGTGCCTACTACTCATTTTGGCTGTCAGCAACGCGTTTCCTATGCCCTCCCCGCTGAATGGATCGACAAGGCTGGCTGCGTCCCCAACGGCCATGGCCCCAGCCATCGCCGCTCTTCTGGGCTGGTACGAAGGCGCATCCTTCCTCGGAGAGCCGAATGGGAGCTGCCACCCTTTCTGTGAGTTTGGGACTAAGGTAGCGTTCGCAAACCTCTTTTTGAATACAGGATGCTCCTCAATGACCCACCTCTGTATCTGCTTGAGGGAACTCTTCTTCCCCTTCTTTTTCTGCTTTCTCTGTTCGGATATGAGCATACCACATCCGACATTAATCACTCCCTCTTTGACCGGGAAGAGCCAGAAGTATCCGGGAAGCACCTCGTCAATGAAATGAATCTCAATCGGTCCTTCTGAGCCCCCCAATCCCTCCACATTCTCCCAATACTCGCGGTAGCCTCCGCAGAAGTGCTCGTCGTCCCTATGCGGCTCTTCGTGAATCTCAGTGATCTTGCGCGACACAGGGCAGTTGTAACCTCCAGCACCTACTGTCAAGGGAGCTGAGAAGGAGATCTCAGGCTCCTCGGAACGCGCACCTCCAGTTTTACCACTGACCCCAACTATCCTCTGTTCTCCATCTTCCACCTCAACAGCGACATCATTCACAGAGAAACCTTGGATTACCGATCCCCCGGCTTCTAACACCATCTCAGTGGCGCGCTTGAACAGCATGTAGTCGAATTGAACTCTTGGTAAGGCATAGCCCGACAGCAAACCCTTCGCCTCGTAGGACTCCTTGGGCAGCATCACCCTTACTTCCGAGCCATTCGGACTCCCGAAGACGATTGAGTCGACGACGTAATGGGGAGTGGATTCGACCATAGGGAGTACGCCGAGTTCCTCGACGTGGGACAGCGACTTGCCACCAACCGCGTCACCACACGGCTTGTCACGTGGCCAGACCTCCTTCTCGAGCAACAGTACACGGCAGCCGTTCAACGCGTTGTACGCAGCCGCGGCTGAGCCCCCTGGCCCCCCACCTACGACTATTACATCGAATGCGGAACCGTCATCCGGCACAACTCCCGTGTCTATAGGATGCTCCCACTGCTCCATCGACTCACCGTATTCACCTAAGGGACTCCTTGCATTCAAACTATGCATCGATTCGATTCGCACCCCAAATCTTGCTGGGGGAGGCTTTCAGCACCCCGGGCCACTCCGATTGGGTTCAAGGCTGAAGTCCCATCGTGTGCCATGGGCGTGCTTTCCTTACTACGCCCGGCCAAGGAGGTCCCCACTACTTGGTGGAGCGCCACCGACCCGATGACCATCAGACCACCTCTCAGGACCCTGCTGATTCTGGTCTTCGGTCTCTGGGTCTTCGGGACAGGTGACGCCATCCTCATTGCAGCGGGCATTGGGAACACCCCTTGGACGGTACTAGCTGAGGGGATAGCCGTAAACATAGACTGGTCCGTCGGCCAAGCCACTTTCCTCGTCAGCGTCTTGGTGCTATTGCTGTGGATTCCTTTGAGGGAGAGGCCAGGAATCGGCACCATCCTCAACGCAATACTGATTGCAGCCGCAATAGAGGTCATGGTGCCACGCCTCCCAACCCCCGAGACACAGGCCATGGCAATCGCACAGGTCCTCATTGGCGTACTCCTGATTGGCATCGGCAGTGGGATCTACCTCACAGCCAACCTTGGTCCAGGACCTAGGGATGGCTGGATGACCGGCCTGCAGAAGGTGTCCGGAGTACCGATAGCTAGGGTCCGGGGGGCTATCGAGATCACGGTTCTCGTAGTCGGGTGGATGTTAGGGGGAACATTCAGGGAGGGCACCATCCTATTCGCCGTCCTCATCGGACCCGTCGTGGCAACCTGTCTCAATCTCGCAGGCCGCTTCGGCAAGCCGGGTGAGGTTCATGGCTGAAACCCATCAGGCGAGACCATGGTGGGCCACGGTGTGATAAGGCGCTATCGCGAGTTTCTGCCGGTATCAGAGCATACCCACGTGGTCTCACTCAACGAAGGCGGCACCCCACTCATCGAGGCCCCGGGAATCGTCAACGAGATTGGAGGCAAGTTCCGTCTCCTAGTCAAGCATGAGGGACTCAACCCAACGGCCTCCTTCAAGGATAGGGGAATGACCTTGGCCATCACCAAGGCGGCTGAGAGGGGGGCGAGCATAGTGGTGTGCGCGAGCACGGGGAACACCAGCGCATCCGCAGCGGCCTATGCAGCCGCCGCAGGGATGACCTGTCTCGTCCTGATACCAGAGGGCAAGATCGCCTTCGGCAAGATGGCTCAGGCATTGATTCACGGAGCCCAGACGCTTGAGGTCAGGGGAAACTTCGATGATGCTCTGGAGATTGTTCGGCAGTTGGGCGAGAGGGACGAGATCGAAATCGTGAACAGCATCAACCCGTTCCGGATACAAGGCCAGAAGACGGCGGCCTTCGAGATCTGCGACGACCTAGGCAGCGCCCCTGACATGCACTTCCTGCCGGTGGGCAACGCCGGCAACATCACCGCCTACTGGCTCGGCTACAAGGAGTACCTCGAGGCCGGCCGTAGCAGCGGGTTACCTCGGATGATGGGCTGGCAAGCCGAGGGGTCCGCTCCGATAGTCCGAGGAGCTCCAGTTGAGGAACCCGAGACCATCGCCACTGCGATACGCATCGGCAACCCAGCTAGCTGGCAGAAGGCGGTCGAAGCCGCGAGTGAATCCTCCGGGTCCATCGGCATGGTCAGCGACGAGGAGATACTGGACGCCCAGCGTCTGTTGGCTCGCACAGCAGGGATCTTCGTCGAGCCCGCCTCCGCGGCCGGAATAGCCGGCCTTGTGAAGTACCACGCAGCAGGCGGCGTGCCCACGGGCAGCACCGTGGTTGTCACCGTCACGGGGCACGGTCTGAAGGACCCTGACGTAGCAGTCGAGAACTCTCGAACTGAGCCCACTCTGGTCAATTCCGATCTCGATTCGGTGTTGGCCGCAATCGGTCTCGATTAGCTGAGCGCCTTCGCCTCGCCATCGTAGTTGTAGAACGACACTAGGGTCTGCGTGTGGCCGACACCTGGAACATCCGAGAGGTCGTCTAGGATAGAGTCCCCGAGGTCTTCCATATTCCTCGCTAGAACCTCGACGATGAAGTCCCACTGGCCGGTGACTATGTGGCATCCGACGACGAATGGCATGCTACAGATCTCTTGGGCCACCTCTCGTCTATCGGTTTGCCCCCTCTCGCCCGCCCAGTTAGCTAGGATGAAGGCGTGCAGACTCCACCCAAGCTCCTCTTTTCCGAGTTCCACTGTGAAGCGGCGCACCACCCCTCTCTCCTGCAGCCTCCTAATCCTGTCATGAACAGTAACTCTCGGCATTCCTAGGGCATCGGCTATGGCCTGCGTGCTGGCACGCGAATCTTCCTTCAACATCCCTACTATCTTGGCGTCCTTGGCGTCCAAATCGGATGTGGGCATGATTTCTGGAATGACGGATGAAAATTAAATATTCCGTCAATTAGTCGAGAATATCCTATTTCTTAGTGAATAATTCGACATTATTCAATGATTACCGGCGTATAGTTGATGACACTACCACTATTCGGAGTTCCATGAGCGACGAGCACTCCGACAAAAGATTCGCTACACGAGCAGTATGGTCAGGCGGGCAGAACATAGAGGGGGCTGCCTCTACACCAGTTTTCCTCACTTCGACTTACCAACTCACCGACGAGCGCTACCAAGGGTGGGCCGACGGGGCCCAGCACACCGAGCTGTACAGCCGTCTCTCAAGTATCAACTCGGAAGCTGTCGCTGCGAAGGTAGCGGCCTTGGAGGGAGCAGAGGATGGGGAGACCTTCGCCAGTGGGATGTCGGCAGTCAGCACGACCCTGTTGGCTCTGCTTTCGAAGGACGACCACATGGTAGCGAGTGCAGACTGCTACGGTGGTACGTACGGTTTGATTACCGAGGATCTTCCGAGATTCGGCATCGGCGTTTCGATGGCTGACATGAGGGACCCGTCTTCCTACGAGGCGGCAATCCAGGAGAACACCAAGGTGCTCTACGTCGAGACACTTACGAATCCCGTCCTCAAGGTATGTGACCTCGAGGCCATGGCCGCGATTGCCAAGAAGCACGGACTCATCGCCATTGTTGACAATACCTTCGCGACACCGTGGGCCTGCAACCCCATCCCGATGGGCTTCGATTTGGTGATCCACTCAGGTACCAAGTACCTCGGTGGCCACTCCGACTTGATTGCGGGAATCGTCGTCGGTCGCAAGGATCTGGTTGCTGAGATATTCGCCAAGAAGGTGCATCTCGGTGGAGCCGCTGATCCTCACATGTGTTACCTGCTTGAGAGGGGAATGAACACACTCCACGCTAGGATGCCGATACATGCGGCCAACTCCGCCGAACTCGCTAGGAGGCTGGAGGCCCACCCGATGATCGAGAGCGTCAATCACTCCTCCCTGCCTAGTTACGTTGACTATGAGGTGGCGCAGAGGATCATGCCTAGAGGAACCGGGATGCTGTCCTACGTGGTGAAGGGCGGCGACGATGCCGCTTTGCGCTTCATGAGGACTCTCGAGTTGGTCTTCGAGGCAACCAGTCTCGGTGGGACGCAGAGCCTAGTCGAGTGCCCGTTCAACTCCAGTCACATGTTCGTGCCCGAGGAGGTGCGCAGGGAGGCAGGTGTAGTGCCTGGTTTCGTGAGGATGAGCGTGGGAATAGAGGACGTCGAGGATATATGGGCAGATATGGACAAGGCCTTGGCCGCAGCCGGTGCCTTCCTCGAGAGCCGTGCCTGAGGCTTCGGCATGGAGACCGACCTGCTTCTGGCCACCCTTGCCTTCATCATCCCGATGTGCTTCACACCCGGTCCCAACAACGTGCTGTGTGCTGCGCACGGCTCCCAGCACGGCCTGAGAGGGACCATGCCCCTGATTCTGGGTATGGCGATCGGTTGGTCGACACTCGGTATTTTCGTAGGCGCCGCCACCGTATTCATCGAAGAGAATGAGGAATTCTTCCGACTCCTAACCTACGTGGGCGCTGCATACATCGCTTATCTGGCGTACAAACTGGCTACATCGTCCCCCATTGCCACCGAGCACGAGCAAGCGGACCGCTTAGGCTTCCGGACCGGCCTAGTTCTTCAGGTGGTCAATGGAAAGGCCTGGATCCACTTTCTAGTCCTCATGACCGCCTTCGGCGGCCTCTTCGGGAACGGCTTCACTGCGAAGGCCTTACTGGTCCTACTCAACCTGACTTTCGGTCTTCCCGCAGTCATCACTTGGGCGGCCTTCGGAACCCTCCTTAGACGAGTCTTCAGCACTGAGAGATCCGCGAGAAACCTCAACACGGCGATGGGCGTGGCGCTGTTTGCAGTGGCAGTCTGGATAGCAATGCCTCATTGATTAGGGCAATTCGCCCGAACCGCTGACCTCAGCTAACCACTTCATCGCTGCTTTGTAGTCCTGAACCGAGTCCTCGTTGTCGTTGAGGAGTAAATCCTCGGCAGCGTCCCAAACCGCCTGCAGCGCCGGGACCCAGTCGCCGCCCTTGTCCCTACTCGCCTCGTCGAAACGCCAAGCATCCGACTCCGTTCTGTCGTGAACGTTGAGCCAGGCCCACCCCATCGCCATGTCCAGGCCCTTGCCCTTGCGGGCTTTGGAGACCGTGGAGGCGACCCCACTTTCCACCGATTGCCTGACTAAGCCGTCTGCGAAAGCCAGTGGTCCAGGAAGGGTGGCGGCATTCCATGGCAACCGTTCCAGACGTCTTGCTGTGGATCGACTGTCCCCAAGCTCGCGCAGGAATGCCCCGAAGCCCTGCTTACGCCTCTCCTGCTTGCTCAGGATGCTCTCGGCCTCCTCGTCGACCAATCCATACATCTCCTCCAGTACGGTGAGGCCGTGTTCGGGCCAGAGGGAGACTAGGTTAGGGTGGCATGCAGAGTCCTCGAATCGGACCACGTCGGCCTCGATTTCGAGAACCACACCATCGGTCCTGACATGCACCCCTGATTCTAGAGAGTCTAGTATGCAGGCCAGAGCATCTCTCTCCTCTGTGGTTCCAGTCATGTGCTCGAGGAAATCCACTCGGGCGTCCTCCGCGAACCAGTGACTGCCAACGACATAACCGTCGTTGATGGAGTTCAGGATGCTGCTTCTACAGGATCTCGCTAGAACAGAGTCCTCGAGAGTCAACCCGAGCCAGGCACCCAAAACTTCCTCGAGCAGCTCGACACCTTCCTCAGGCAGATCCCTGTCTTCCGGCCAACCTTCCGGCCTCCACATCCACTCAACACTCGCCACCTCGCTCAGACGGGGGGGTAGCATGCCCCAGGCAACGCTCTGGGTGAACTGTTCCTCGGTCTTTGCCAGAGCCGTCTGAGAGACGCCCACGGTGGTCCCATCAATGAACTCCATGCGCAGCCATCCGGCCTTGGTCAACTCGCCTCCGGCAACGGTGCCCTCATCGAGTCCCTTGCTCCATCTAACCTCGTCACCAGTTAGTTCGATTGATGAGTTGTCAAGACTCCAATCCACCCATTCGGCTGGAGGGGATGGTGTCCTCCCTGTGAAGACGAAACCTCCATCCCATGAAAAGAACCACTGGCCCGACTTGGCATGCTCATCCCAGACCAGTAGACGCATCTTCGGATGGGTGTGGTTCTGGATTCCAGCCAAATGACTCTGCTTGCCACTGCCTCTGCGGATGTAGCTTGCGACACCGAATACTGGATTATTGAACACAGCGACGGTGGATCGGTCTTCCTCCGAAGCGGCAACCAGACTGCCAGCCAAAGCGCAGCATACCGGGTCCCCTCCCTTCTTGCCCATGCGCTTGCGAAGCCACCTGGGGTCGTTGCGCTTCGAGGCCACTACGGAGAGTTCCTTGAGCGTCTTCGCCATCCTGTCCTTGGTGAAGAACGAATTATCCACCTCTCCTCGTATTTCCGGTACGAAGATCTCAGGGTCGTCCATCAGTTCCTCGAGGTTCTTGTCCAAGCGGTGCTGAATCTCCTTGGAGGCCTTCTTTATCCCCCTCATTCGAACCTTCTTACGGCGATTCTTGTCGCCCGGGAAGCTGACTTCAGCGGGGGGCTTCGCCATCTTTCTCACCTACCCCAAGTAAGACCCCTGTTTGAGTCCGTCGTCTAATGGGGAAGCCTGCGCCGCTCGAATGCGGCCTCCTCCATACCACTGAATCCTGAGGGGAGGATGAATGCGTGAACGTATCCGGTATCGATATGCGACAACTCATCAAGGGCACCTGAGACCACCCGCTCCTCCTCGGTCCCGAGGTCACTAAGTAGCATCCCCGGCCACTCCCTGATGGCCTCCTCGTCCGCTGAATCGTCCTCGGAGTACTGACTCATCCTCTCGAGCAGGGCCACGGCTTCGCCGGGCATCATCGGGCGCGGCTCCTCGACACCCATCCCGGTCGGGTCGAGATCGAGCAGCACTAGGGTGTGCAGCCCAGATTCCCTGTTGTCGCGAATCATCTGCAGAGGTGATGTCGGCAGATACTCGCCCACCGAGAAGGGAATGGTCACCTGACGGCCGAACCTGTACGACTGCAGCCCGGACAGGGAGACGGCTAGGGCGGTGGCAGTCAGCCCGGGGATTACGTGGAAACCGATTCCCTCCTCGACACAACGATCCTCCAGATCGATGTGCGTGGTCGCCTGCATCGGGTCGCCGACCACGAGTAGCGCCACGGGATCCAAGCGGGCGAGGTCGAGCAGCTTCTCGGGCTTCTCGACTTCGTCCCGCATCACTCTCTCCCACTCCCCAACAATCGACTCCAACCGCCCCTCCTCTCCGGGTGGTAGGACCGCAGTATAACCCTCTAGGAACCTCTTGGAGCATCCTCTGGCAACACTTCTGGCCCGTTCAGTCATGTGGTCGAGATCGCCCGGCCCGATGCCAATAAGCCAGAGCCCCGGGGCCACTTCCTCATCCGTCATGGTGAAGCGCGCTGCCCCGCTGCCCACCATGAACGTGATGCGCCATCTCTCAGTCCCCAATCGGCAGGTCGAGCGTGCTCTAGGCATGATTCGCGAGCATGGGCTACTCGCTCCCGGCATGCGGGTGTTCGAGTCCGAGGATGGCGAATCTAGGCTCATACCGCTGGATTTCGGGGCCCCACCCTCGCTTCCCGACGGTCTAGCGGGATTCGAGGTCGTCGAGCATGAGGGAGAGCCCGACGAGAGGGTCGACACCGATTGGTGGGGCCACCTCAGGAACCTCTTGGGTGACGAAGTCGTCGATGCCGGCGGCGAAGCGTGGCCATCCTCGCACGAGTTCTTCGGTGACATGATGATTGTTAGGTTAGATGAGGAGATTATCGAGTACTCACGGGAGATCGCGACCGCCAAACTCCTTTCGCACCCTCACATCAGGCTGGTCCTGTCTGACAGGGGAGTACTAGGAGAGCTCAGGATCCGAGACCTGACACCCATCGGGGCAAGGCTCGACGACGAGATCTTGCTGGACGTCATCCCGGACGACATCTCCAGCACCAGGGTGACGGTCAGGGAGTCCGGTAGGAGCATACTGTGCGACCCCACTCGGGCGTACTTCTCGACCAAGTTGCAGTCTGAGAGGCTTGAGACCCTGGCTCTAGCCAAGGAGCTGCGCTCCTTGCTAGGTCGACCACTGCGCGTTTGCGACCCGTTCTGCGGGGTCGGTCCGGCTCTGGCCACTCTACTGGGGGAGCCCGACCTCGTGGGCGACGTGCTCGCTTCAGACCTCAACCCCGACGCAGTGGAGATGCTGCTGGACAATCTTCGTCGCTGGGACCGCAAGGAGTACCCGGCCGAGCCCGCCCCCATCTCAAGGCTCCACGAGGACAGGATAGCAGGGCTGGCGGATGCGACCAAACTGCAGCACGACCCCAACCTCGCCGGTCGTTGGGACATGATTCTGGTCAATCTGCCACACCGGACCATCGAGTTCCTACCTTCTCTCGTGCCCCTGCTCGACAGGACGGGACCGAGCATGGTTAGGGGGAGGGTGATAGCGGCTGAGGCTGACATCCCTGAGGCCGACCGCGCGATACGCCAGGCTCTGCCGCCAAGACTCGAGGGGATGCCCGAACCGTCGCTGCGAATCAAGCGCGACTACAGCTCCACGCTCCGTCTTTGTTCGTTTGAGGCATGGTTGGCCCCCACGCCGTAGGCATATTTATCGCTCCAATCACTATCAAAATAGACATGCCCGCTCCTCTTCTCGAACTTCTTTGTTGTTTGTTGGATATAGGGTCAACTGCCGCGATGGCTGGTGGTTTGAATTCAGCAATGACTCCTAGTACCAAATTGAATACCCCCCAGCAAAGACGCGCCCAGCAAGTCAGAACATGCGCATTCGACGGCTGCAACGCCCTGTCATTCAGATCCACTGACCACTGCTGGAGACATCAGGACGAACCCCTCTCAGACCCAGAACCGGAGCCCGAGCCCGAAGCAGAAGCCAACTGGTGGGAAGAAGAATCGGATTGATGAGACCATCATGAAAATTTCAACAAAACAATATTTTGAACTTGGGATGCTTATCTACATGCTGCCAGCAGCCCTCATGGGTATTGGAGGTGGCTCGGCCACCACACTCCTCGGCTCGTTTACCATGGCATACATGGGGGGACTGATTCCTTGTATCATTGGGATTGTTTTATTATCGCGCGACGAAGAATATCGACCTCACTCACTCTTCATTCTTACACAACAAGAACGCGACCAACTGAGGGAAGATGAGATTAGACCCAAGATTGAGACGTCCCCTACAGAAAGACAAAATAAACTCAGTCAAAATTGTTCTAGAGAGGGTTGTAACGCCCTGTCATTCAGATCCACTGACCACTGCTGGAGACATCAGGACGAACCCCCCTCAGACCCAGAACCGGAGCCCGAGGCAGAGGGCAACTGGTGGGAAGAACAAACGGAGTGATGTTGTGGAGAACGAGCAGGAGCAGGAACTCCTTTCCGATAACGAACAAGAACCCAAAGCGGAACCCGAGCCTGTATTTGCTAGGGGCTCCAGGAGGATTCACCCACTTCAGGTAGTGGCAACCCTGTTGATTACGATAGCGCTCTTTCTCTTTCACGCCGGCTCAGCTCCGACTTGTGATTATGGGGACCCTCCCTCTCCTTGGGAGTTACATGGCGTGTGGGAATTTGACGAACCAGACTGTGAACCCGACGGATGGGACGAATGGGGCGATGACTTCCTAGACGCCACTGGCTTCTCCAAGTCGACAAAAAACATCATCGGTTTTGTATTCTTCATGTTGGCTTTCTATTGTTGGTCGTACCACCGCGAGACTCAGAAGAACGAAGAGCCTGAGAAATTACCAGAATCTTTCTCCGAGCCCGAAGCAGATGCCAACTGGTGGGAAGAAGAAACGGAGTGATGTTATGAAAAAGGACGGCACGGTTCAGGGATACATTGGGGCCGGGATAGTTTTCTATTGGTTAGGAAGCCCGTGGTGGCCTTATTTATCCGCACTTGATGACCCTGATCGCAACTGTGCCCCCATGGGTTGCTACGATATTTTTATCGTCCCGTTCATCTTTCTGTTTGTTTTATTCTGTACATTCATATCGTTCCTCTTCTGTAGATTTCTTGGGCGGATCTATTACGAAAATAGGATGTCGAGTGCGAAATATTCGAGCGCCTGGGGCCCGGAGCGCGCGGAATGTCCTCGTTGCACAAATAAGAGTGGAAAGTCAAACCGCAAGCTCACCTACTATCCATCAGACTCCGGTGTTATCAACTACTGGGAAAACAGGATACGCCGCCTTGGCACATATCGCTGTGGCCGGTGCGATGGAGAACTCATCAACGCAAAGCAGGCCGCGTATGCCTTCGAAAATCACCCTATCACTCCTAATGAAATCCTCGAGCAGGGCTCTCCGTGCGGTTTGGACTGCCCCATATGCTCATCGGAGATGGTTGAGACCACCCTGCTTCATATCAGGAAGAAGGAATCATACGGCCTGCCCGGATCCGTACCTAGCCCAAGCCACCCTGTGATTGACGCCATCGTGCTGGGTATTGTCGTCTTTGATTTTCTATCTCACCAGCAGCTAGAGAAGAAGGATAACCGAACTGAGGCGATCAAACTCAACGGTTGTACCGATTGCGGCTCTTTTTGGTTCGACTACTTCGAGATGTCCGCAGTCGAGAGCGCCGCCAAAGTCACCGAGGCGGATTCAGCATCCTTGGAGATGCTGGTGGAGAGGGAGAGAGGCGTGTCCGAGCGTGAACCATCTAGACAGGCCCGAACCCGAGCCCGCCGCGCCTGGTCCGGAGGAAGGGCGCAGAACACAAACTGCCTCCACATCGACAATAGGACAAGCAAGAAGTGCCGCAGGGTCACCTATCGAAGCAGTGAGTACTGCTACGTGCACCAATCACAGGGATCCAAATGAGTGGCGCCCCGACCGGGATTTGAACCCGGGTCGCAGCCTCGACAGGGCTGCATGATAGGCCACTACACCATCAGGGCAGGGCCTCATCGACAAGGCCACTCTTTTTCAATCTTTGACAGGGTATTGTTCATCATCCGGCCGCACTGCGGTTTGGCATGGACGACACCCCTCTTGTCATCGATGTCATCGACAATGGGGGCCAGTGGACGCACCGTGAGTGGCGGATGCTGCGCTACCTCGGCGTCGATACCCAGATCCTACCCAACAAAACCCCTCTAGACGAGCTCCGCGAGGTCGACGGGCTCATCCTGTCGGGAGGTGCGGCCCGGGTCGGCCTGACTGGCGAGTTGGGCAACTGCGGGGGCTACCTCGGCCTAGACGTTCCAATCCTCGGGATTTGCGCCGGCCACCAGTTCATGGCCGGTTTCTACGGAGGCAGGGCGGCCGAGGCACCAAAACCGGAGTTCGGAGCCGCGACGATAACGCTCGTCGATGGCGGTGGGGCGATGTTCGAGGGGACGCCTGACAAGCAGACAGTATGGGAGAGCCACAACGACGAGGTCGTACAGGCCCCTCCCGGTTTCGTGATAACGGCGCAAAGTGAGTCCTGCGAGGTTCAGGGGATGGAGAACGAGGCTGGTGACCGATTCGGGCTGCAGTTCCATCCCGAAGTGAATGACTCGGAGTACGGCGCGAGGATTTTCGAGAACTTCGTCACAGTGTGCAAACGGGCCCATAGGGCCCGCTGAGCCATAGGACAGATTGAAGAAGGCCCGCTAGGTCGCCGGCTCGATGTCGAACGAAGCAGACCGTCTCATACTCCACAAGTGCAGGAACTGCAACCGCACCGATCGAAGGGGCTGGAGTCCCACTGAGCTGCCCAAGTGCAACCACTGTGAATCGACCATGGACCCACTCGAAATCCGATACAAGTGCCTGCGCTGCGGCGCCCTGACCTGGAGCGAGGCCGGAACCACCGGCCAGTCCTGCCGCAAGTGCGGATACAGGGTCTTCGTCAAGCCCCGCAAGGAAGGCCGTCACAAGACCCTGAAGGCCGAGTGAGCAGCGCGGTCTTCAAGTCCCGCCAATCCGACGACCCCTCATGACCGGCTGGCTGAACACTCACTCCCCTCGTACCTTCGAGCAGTTGGCCATCCCCGACAAACCACGGCAGACACTGCTCGCAGCCAGTGTTTCGGCCGATCCACCCCACCTGTTAATCACCGGCCCGGTAGGGGTTGGCAAGACCGCGGCTTGGCGTCTGGTGGCCCGACAGGTCCTCGGCAGCGGCTGGCGTTCCACCACGCACGTGCTGCAGTGCCGCGACCTCGTTCGCCAGCGCGGCGCCATGAAGACGTTCGAGGACTTCCTCAGGCCGGGCGGAACCGGTTCCAAGGACACACTGGCCGGGAGGCTCAGCCTTGACGCCTTTGACAGGGGGATATCAACTGGCTCGTCTGACGACCTAGCACCAGCCGGCGAGGAGACCGAGATCGAACCCGGATTCCTGCCAGTCAGCCGACTCATAGTACTCGAGGACGCAGACCACCTTGGCTCGATTAGGCAGGCCTACCTGCGCAGGATGATGGAGACCGTGGGCATCGCCTCGAGATTCGTGCTTGTGGCTAGGGCACCGTCGAGAATCATCGACGCACTACGCTCCCGAACCCAGATGATTCGGATTCCTGCGACCCAGCGCGAGACGATGCTGTCTGCCATGCGGTCCATCGCACAATCAGAAGGCGTGAAGACAGCCGATGGCGTTCTCGATGACATCGCGTACATCTGTGAGGGCAATCTCAGGAAGGCCCTGTTCACGCTGGAGATGCTGCATCTTAGGGGGCTCGCCGACGACCGCTCGGCGGTACATACTCTGGTTCAATCGACCACCCTGCAGTCTGGTAGGCATCTGCTGGAAATGGCTCTCAGGGGTAGGGTGGTCGAATGGAGGTGGGAGAATCGGAGAGGTCGCAAGAAGAAGGTACTGGCAGGAGCCCTAGCCGAGATAGACCGGATGATGAACGATCACGGTATGGACTCCGACGACGTGGTCCACCAACTCCACGACGTTCTTGTTGGCCGCAGACTCTCTCTCCCCGACCCCTTACGCGAGCAGCTACTCGCCGCACTCGCAGATTGCGACGCCCAATTGAAGCGCTCTATGCACGCCAGAATACCGTTCGAGAACTTCCTGCACAGGACCGCAAGAGCGGGCAAGGACCACGGTCTCGCCTTCGGTTGAGGATGGCGGACGCGGCAGGATTCGAACCCGCGGTCCCCGGCTTAGGAGGCCGGTGCATTATCCGGACTATGCTACGCGCCCGCTTCCGCCAAGCTATCCCCCCCAAGAAAGGTGACCCTAGCAGAATCACCACATTTAGGTCGAGATTACGCCGATGCCATCAAGCATCCAACGTCCTCCGAACAATGTGGAAGATCCCATCTCCAAGCTACCAACCCCCTATTCGGACTCGAGCGAGTTCGGATCCTCAAGGGAACGAGCTCTCCAGCGCAGGGTCGCAGCCAGAGACGCTGGCCGTCGCCTTTGGACCCGCGTCTCAGTGTCCTTCCACACTCCTCTGATTCGACGGGTACTGGCCCTTCTAGCTCCGGCAACTGCTGCTCTCCTGCTGGTTGATTGGGACTTCGCCTCCTACGATGCCGCCATAGCTGCATACGCTGTGCTAGCAGCGCTTCTGATTCCCACCAACCTCGCGGCCACGTTCGCTAGGATGTCCGCTCGGGACCGACTCAAACTGCGTGATGGTGGGCAGAGATCGATGGACGCATATCCAGGTGTCGAGAGGATTCTGAACACCCTGAGAGAGAGGGCCCTGAGGGAGAAGATTCGCCTACTATCGGCAACGCTCGGGGCGTTAGCGATAATTGCGGTCAGGGACCTTGACACTGGAGAGACCCTCGGCTCATTGCTCCTCGGGCTCTCGATGGCTCTGGGGGCGCTGTGCCTTCTCAACTCCCTGATGCTTGACGACTCGATACCCATGCGTTCGAAGGCATTCCCCCTGCTCTCGCTGCACGCCCCGACCCTGCATGACAGCACATTGGACAGACCACTGTCCGACCTGATGGTAGCGCATCTCGACCCGGAGACTGCTGCCGCTTGGGACGAATGGAAACAGTCACTTTCGGACAGCGTTAGGGGTGAGCAGACACCCGATTCCGCCGTGGAGCACCTGTTGCGGGCATTGCACCTCAACGAGCGGGGACTACTCGATGACGACAGACTAATCACCGAGGCGAAACGCGTCTTCAAGGTGACAACAATCGACGACCTGAATGACCGTTCCAACAAGTTCGGCCTCAGGTCCCTACGAACCTTGCTGGCGCACACCAAGGCATGGGAGCCTGGACTGTTCAGGTTAATCGACAGGCTGCAGGACTCGGCCATCAGGGGCGACCACACGTTGAATGAGATGCCGTGGAGGCTGGACCTTGACCTACCTCCACGCTGTTCTCAGGGCCAAGCCGACTTGTTCGTTGTACTGCACAATTACACCGGGACCACTGCCAAAGCCAAGGTCGACGTCGTTGTGGCTGAGGGGGAGCCTGCCTTGCAGACCATCAGGGTGGTGGCACGCGCCTCGACCCGCCTCGATAGTAGAAGGGCCACCGATCAGGTCGATTCGTTGGGGCGTCTGCTGGATGACGCCACCGTGCTCTGGATAGGGCTGGCATGGCCTGACTCCGAGACCGGCTCGCACCCGGTGCAAGTCACCCTGAGAGGGGAGCAGGGCGAGACACTCTCCTCGGTCGTGGTTAAGACCACTCTATCGTCGAAGGCACAGAAGGAGAGCGCTGACCAGCGCATGTCCGATGCGGCCTCTGCGGTTCGTAGGCTGGCTCTGTCGATAGCCGATTGAGACTGTTTCGGGACGAAGTCCCGAGCGTCACGTTCATGACGCCGTTACGATTGCGAGCAAATGAGCGAACATGGAGTCGTGGGACATCATCGTCATCGGCAGTGGCCCGGCGGCTCTGCGGGCAGCCGTAGCTTCCGCCGACGCAGGCACGACTCCCTTGGTCATCGACTCCTCTGGTGTCGGCTCAGGCTCCGGTGCAGCCCCTTTGTCAGGCCTAGCGGCCTCAATTGACGAACTCGACTCGACAGCCCATCACGAGGACACGATGGCGGCCGGCGGCGATTCCACTGACAAGGTCGCAGCAGCTCGATTCTGCGGCGAGGCCGCCTCTACTCTGGCAGAACTCGAGAGATGGGGATTGGTGCTACGCCGCAGTGACGGAGGCCTGCCCCACACATCAGAGGCACCGGGCCACAGTAGGCCCCGCTTGACGGGCTGTGGGGACAGCACTGCTAGAGAGATCACTCGCTTGCTGGAGGAGCAGGCCATCAAGAGAAACATCCCACGCCGTTCCGACTTGCTCCCACTATCACTAGTCATGGATAACCAGCAGGTGAGAGGAGTTGTGGTTCTGGACTTGCTTTCTGGAGAGATTTCCTCAATCCAATCGAAAGCCGTGGTTCTCGCCACCGAAGGGCATCAAGGAATCTGGTCCACCCCCTCCAACGGTCCAGGGACCGGAGCCGCTCTGGCCGCTGCCGCAGGAGTGAGGTTGTCTGGCATGGCCAATTCTCCTCGGCACCCTCTCACCATCCGTGGCACAGCCATCCACCTACCTCTAGACCTGCTCGGATCCGGAGGTAGGATACGAAAGGAGAGCGGCGAGGATGTCGGTCCCGAAACGGTCCTTGATGGCGAGGGCTGCATCCTCGACCTGCGTTCGATGGACTCCGCATCCGCTCCTTGGTTTACCCAGACAGCTAGGAGAGTCAGGGAGGGAGCCGGGCTGGACATGGCTACTGAGGTCATCCCCCTCTCAGCGTCCATAGCATCGACGACGGGAGGCGCTCCTGTCGATGAGAACGGAAGGGTGACGTTCGATGGAGGGGGAATGTGGTTCACTGGCCTCTACGCGGCAGGACGCTCCGCCAACACCGGCATGCACGGCGAGGGCATGCTTGCAGGGAATCAGCTGCTGGAGGATCTAGTTAGCGGCAAGAGCGCCGGTGAGCACGCCGGAGACTGGGCTTCAGGCCAGACCTTCGCCGCCTCTTCGATGATTTCCGACGCGACGGGTGTGCAGAAGGCCAGAGTGGCCTCATTGATGGGCGGGAGCGGAGAGCCAGTGGGGCGTATCTCATCTGCTGTCTCATCGATCATGGCCAACCTCAACGGCGCTCGTGACGAGAATTCCCTAGAGGCCGCTGCAGCCGGTATAGCCGGGCTGCGAGAGGGAGGAATCAAGGTCACGGACTCGTCAATGGTGATGAACACCGAACTGGCGACCGCCATCCATCTTGAGGGGATGCTGACCCTCGCCGAGGCCATAGTAGGCTCGGAGGGATAGTATGGCAAGTCCCGACCCGAGCATTTTCACACTAATCATCCAAGGCGAGATTCCGTGCCACAAGGTGTATGAGGACGAGTACGTCTTTTCCTTTCTGGACATCAATCCCTGCAGCGTCGGTCACACCCTAGTGGTGCCTAAGGAGCAGTGCGCCTCGCTCGACGAGCTGTCCGATGAGGCATCCGCAGCTGTCGGAAGAGTCCTTCCCAGAATCTCCAGAGCTGTCCTAGCGGCGTCCGGCGCGCGGGATTTCAACGTCCTACAGAACAACGGCGAGGCAGCTTACCAATCAGTGTTTCACGTCCATTTTCACATAATCCCCAAGCACGATGATGGCAGTGGCTTAGCATGGCCTTTCGCCACCACTCAGCTCGACCCCGCGCAGGGCGCAATTTTAGCCGAACGCATCCGCAGCCACTTGGAATGACCCGGTGCGTTCTCAACCACCGGCCCCCTGCGGACATCATGTCCGACTCGCGCGAAGCGCCCGATGTTCTGCCTCGGCTGTCAGACAGCGCTACGAGGGTCAATGTCGGAAAGCTGGAGCGCGTACCGTGGGACCACAGCGGCAGGCACCCCGGAAGCCGACCGTTCTGGGAGGTGATCCGCAGAGTCGTCGATATAGCTTGGTCATACATCATCAGGAACTCGGAGATGGACAGCCCACCCGAGCTCGAGGGTGGTTCCGTGTACGCCTCGATGCACCTCAACGGTTTGATCGACCCGTTGGCCATCATGAAGTCTCAGGACCGCCGAATCATCGCTATCGGCAGGCACGACATCATGACCATGCCTGTCATCGGCTGGCTCACTCGCCGGATAGGCTCGCAGCCGGTAATTAGGAGGGCCGAGTTGGAGAGGGGGGTTGGTGACCCCGGGTTCGCCAAGAGAATCAATCAGAGAAGCATGCTGACCATGGCCAACTGCATCGCCTCGGGCCATGCAGCCATCGTGATGCCTGAGGGCAAGTCGCATCAGGACTCTAAGCTTCACGCACTTAGGACCGGAGCCCTCCGATTCACCCTTAATGCTGCCAGCATCGCACACGAGCGTGGCCTACCTCAACCCGTGATCCAACCGGTCGGTCTGCATTTTAGATGCCACTACTGGTTCCGCACGGACGTCTTCGTCGAGTTCGGAGAGCCAATAGCGATTCCACTACTCGACGACTCCCAACACCACACCGCTCTCGCAAGAGGGGAGTGGCTTGAACCACCAGCAGAGCAAGTCATCCCCTTGCGTGATGAGTTGTACGAGAACCTGTCTCACATTACTCCAGACGCCCCGGATTGGGAGACGTACCGGGCGTGGCACCTGCTGGCCCATCTGAGGGCGAACTCCTCTTCGACACCCCTCGGCTCGCTGAAGCAGGAGGTCTTGGCCGCCCGCGACATTCGGGAGAGGATGACCCAATTCGAGGACTCCGAAGACCTAGTCGAGGGCGCCAAGGAAGCCGCGCAGATATTGCACTCAAGGGAGTTGGACGCCCGCACCTTAGACATCCAAGGGAGGATTAAACGAGAATCCAAACTCATCAATGGAGTGCTAGGAGTCATGGCAATGCTCCTCGCTGCCCCCATCAGCGTGCCATCGACCGGTTTGCAGGCTCTGGTCGGGTGGTATACGGGTAACAACTCTGACGAGGGCATCGACGCTAGGACGACGCATCACATGATTGGCGCAATCCTCTCTCCCCTAGTATTCTGGCCGTTGATCTCACTCGCCTTCCTCTACTCTATTTTCGGTGCAACGGCAATCCTCCCTCTGTACCTCGCGGCCTCTATCCCGACCATTCACCTGTCCAACCTGATTTTCCTCAGGGGCTACGACATGTGGACCGACTTCGGTGATGCTCGGAGGAGGAGAAGCCTCGCCTCCTCACCTCTTGGCACTCGCTTGGAGGAGTTAGTACTCCACCTGTCTCCCAGACTCGGCGTTCTCAAATAGGACGGGCACCCCAAACCCTCCATGAACTCCCGCGAGGCTGCCGACAAGGTGCGCGAGTGGCTGCAGAGTGAGCATCTTGAAGCCCGCGACGTCGCCGACCAACAGGCCTTGATACATTTGCATGTCAGATACCCCCCTACCAAGCAGGGCCACGTGTTCAACGTCGTCATCCCGAAGAACCGGAATCTAGTCCTAATCTACTCAGTCACTCGGGTCGACGAGGGCCAGCAGATGGAGATGACAGAGCACTCCGAGGGCGAGCCAGGAGAGTGGGAGAGGTGGCTGCACGACACTAGGATACATCTGACTCAAGCTGACCTCGATTGGGTTCTCCACGTGGGCAAGAAGAATAACGGTGTACCCGGCCCTCTGCAGGCCTTCAATCTCTCTCGACCGATTTGGCTGGACGGGCTCACCCAGAACGAGTTCATGCACACGATGCGCCACCTATGGCTCACAAAACTCGCTCTGATTCACAAGATCAAGTTCGCCTACGGACCTGGCATCGGCAAGCCCGGGCCGGTCGACGACTGGATTGCGAAGAAGGCCCAGAGCAGGGACAGTCAGTCCCCTGCGCAACCAGAGGTCACCGAGATAGACACAGATGAGACCGGCGGCTTCGGTCGTGACTTCGATCCCTCAGAATGGGTGTAGATCTGGTGTCCTCGCGGGTGCGCGCTCTCGCGCGCGGGTGACGGCAGGGGGTCGAGGTTAAGTATCGAGGGAAGCCAAACTGTGGCATTACAGCAGCTTGCTGGAGGGTTGAAAATGGAAACTGCGAAGATGAGAAACAGCGTGACGATGGTTCTACTGATGGTTATGAGTACGTTTGCGGCGATAGAGATCCCGCAGGCCGAGGCCAGCGAGGTGGTACTGACCGACGCGATTCAGATAGTCAACGGAGGCTCGGCGAACGACAAGATGGTGGCTACCGATGCCGACTCGATGGGCAATGTGCATTTCATCTGGAGTCGCAACACCCAGCACCTGTGGTATCAGATGCACAACCCGAGGGGTGACGTGCTGATTTCCGAGACTCAGATATCCAACCCCGGAGCACATCGTGCATGGCACCCAGATATCAGTGTCGACAGTGATGACAACCTGCACATCACTTGGACCGACAAGGCCGCACAGTGGACCATTATGTACACCATGATCGACCCGTCACAGGATGACCAGAACGGCGATGCTGCAATCGACAGCGTAATTTCCATAATCGATGACTTCGAAGTCTCGGTACACACCCAGAACCGTGACTGGCCGGCAATCGACACGGATTCTGAGAACAACGCCCACATAGTCTGGGAAGACTCGTTCGAGCCTCTCGACAAGTTCTACCAGCAACCGCAGATTTACTACTCTATGGTACAGCCAGACCTGAATTCTCGCGAGGCCGTGGTCGCCGTCGGCGAGACCCTACTCACCCCGATAATCGGCCACAAGGGTCACCCCGACGTCGCCGTCGATGCCGACGACTTCGTCCAGATCGTCTGGGACGACACCCGTGGAGGTAAGGTCGAGATGGTGGCTCCGATAGACACCTCGGGTTCGATGAATACCGAGTGGGCCGATATGTGCGTGGTCTTCTACGGCGGCTACTTCGCTAGCGGTGGCTACTTTGAGGGACTGAAGCCAATGCTGCTGCGAGCCAACATGACAGTCTACGAGACCCTGTATGCACTCAGTGGTAACTGGCCCAGTGCGGCCACTAGTGGTAACTGCGCCGCTGCGTATCAGACCGGCGGGTCGGGCAGTCAAGGACCTAGAGGCACTCCACTGGGCCTGACCCCTGGAGATGACTCCGGCGGCATCAGGGAGCTCACAGAGGTAGTGTACAACAACGGAGCAGTCAACCTGCCGCAGGACGGCGGTTACTACAGCGAGTTCTGGGGACCCGGCTCCACCTGGGCGTGCCTGTCATGGCGTGACTCCAGCGGCAACGTTCCCGGCAACCCCCCTACTCAATTGGACCACCACTGGAACCCGAACGCGACTAAGATTGTCATCCCTATCTCCGATGAGGGCCCCTATGGCGGCGACCCCGCTCAGCAGTCCGACGACACCCAGAGTATCAACGAAGCCCACGACGCATGCGTGATTGCCGGAATCATACCGGTCCCACTTCTGGCGGCCGGCTGGGGCCAGGGCTCGACAAACGTCGGTTCACACATGATGGATCTCGCCCAGTGTCCAAACGGCTTTGTCAGTCTGAACACGAGGACGTGTCCCGGGTCGAATATCCGCCTGACCGACGCGGAGGGCCAGATGTACAGCTTCCCTACTTCATCCTCTGCCTCAACCGAGTTGCAGTTGATGGTGGAGGCCATGGTCTACCTATCTACCAACAACTCCCGCGAGATCTACATGACCGTGCTAGATCCCCTTTCCTTGATTCAGAACCCACCTCCTACCTGGCAGATGGGCGACTCTGGCACCTTCATCGACACAACCGCAGACAGGTACATCGAGGACCTCGGTCCCTCAATCGATGGTCTGGGCTACGGAAACCTCGTCGTTGTCAATGACACCAGAATCACCCTAAATGACGCATACAGCCTGCATCCAGCGATCTCGGTCGATACGTCGGGTAACACCCACTTGGCGTGGATGGATGGACGTGCCTATGGATTCGACATCGACGTGAATTACGAGATATACTACACGAGGCTGCGACTCAGGGGAGCGGGCGAGTGGGACGGTGCCCCCGATGGGTTGCCCTCTTACGGAATCAAGCAGATTGTCGATTCAGCGGTATCTAACGTCGAGGGAATCGATGGGATTCCGACGGGTCGACCATTCGGGGCCAATTCGCACATGCCCGCAATTCTCACTGACTCTTTCGACAACGTGCACCTGACGTGGCTGGACAACTACAACGAAACACAGGGCGAGACCATCGTTTACACTAGGCTGAATCACACCAACGACGACTACCCGGAGGGCTTCCCCCTCAACTCACTGGCCGCTGGCGTCCTCGACCCGTGGGAAGTAATCCCGATCACTGAGTGGCAGTCCGACAAGCTCGGTCCGAACTCGCCCGCGGTTCCTGATCTGGGCCAGCCACCGGCATTCGCCAACGACCTCGGCAGCGGAGCACACATCGCCTGGTCCGACACCAACAAATGCAGTGACACCAGTAACGGAGGAACCTACACCCTGTGCTACGTACATGTCCTGACCGGCCTAGTCGAGGTCGCCCTCACAGAGACGGAGACCTACTACCACACCATCGAGCCCGGTGAGCAGACTCTGTACAACATGACAATATCCAACCCGACACCGGGCCCCGCGGAACTCGTCGCTGACACCTTCACCGTGACTATGGAAGGAGTTCCCAACAATTGGACTGCTACGCTGTTCTTTACTACCAACCACACGCCGATTTTTGACTCCACCCCGGTGTTCCTGCGCGGTGGCGACGTCATTCAAATGTACATGCGCGTCCGCGCCCCGTCAATCTACCAAGCTCACGCAGACGAATTGGCTTCGATTACCGTGACCGCGATTTCCCACAAAGATCCGGCCATCAGGGATGATAGAATCACTCTGACCTTGATGGACGTGGTGCATGGCATCGATTTGGATACCAGTCACTACCAGGTCGACGTCGAACAGGGAGAATCCGCATTCTTCTCAATCACGGTCAGCAATACCGGTAACGTGTACGATACGTTCGCGTTCTACGACCCATCCACTTTAGAGGGACAGGTCGAATGGGCCTTGCCATTTGGCTGGGGTCTCACGTTCCCGACGTCGTTGTCATTGGATCCCGGCCAGTCTGTGACTAGGAACCTGCAGGTCAGCGTCCCGACGTCACAGGAACCCGGGACCTTCGTCATCTACCTGAAGGGGTGGTCCACCGGCGAACCGGTGCTGTCCATTGATCAGGGAACTTTCGATGTACTCGAGCTCTGGATCAACGTCTCGATCAAGAGCACAGGGAACATAGTCTTCCAGATGGGCGATACAACTCAGTACGTCCTGCCCGGAGAATGCTCCAACTTTGACATCGAGGTCACCAAGCACTTCACTCCGGGTCACTTGATATTCACCACACCAGGGGGTCCTGAGGAGAGACCTCCCGAGATATCCGAGCAGACTTGGAGGTTCGACCACTGGACTGTCGATTTGGACTTCTCGCAAGCCCCGGGAGGCAATGGGATTTCTGATAACGCGCCACGCTATTGGTCAATAATCGACACACCATACACCGTCACGGCAATCATGTGCGCGCCCTATAATGCCACTGCGGGCCTAGGTGACTCGGTCACCGTCAAGGCCCACTTGGAGGGCGCGCCTCGCGTCAGAGACTCCGTGGTCCTACTGACCAACGTAATACAAGAGTACGACTTGGAGGGCAGTGTTCCCGAGAGCATACTATCACTGCATCCCGGTCAGACATACCAACTGGACACGACAATCAACAACCAAGGCAACGGAGCTGACAGGTTCGACATAACAGTGGGTTCTATCACCGACTCGTTCGGCGGATCGCACGTATGGGACATCAACATACCCAGAATCCTGTTTACCGAACTGGACCGGGATGATTCACAGACTGTCCCCATTCTCATCGGCGTGCCCGAGAGGACCCACGCGGGACAGTACACCATAATCCTGCATGTGCTCAGCGAGGAGTCCTATGAGGGGACTAGACTGAGGGACGTCATAGAGTTGCAAGTGGAGATTATCGAGTTCCATGACATGAGGATAGAGGTCGATCCGATGGTCGAGAGCAGAATCAAGACCACCGCTCCGGGAAGAATCGTCCGATTCACCATGAATATCACCAACTTCGGCAACGTGAACGACCAACCGACGCTGCACAATCACACCCTCTACGACAGCAGCGACCAATTTTCCTGGCAGACTACCCCCACCATGGGCCCCTTGCTGGACACTTGGCAGATCAGCTACGCATTGCTCGAAGACTTCGACACTGAGTACCCGGTAGAGAGGACATGCGTCACCCAGATTATCGGTGAGGAACCACCTGCCGATGGCTGCTACCTATCAGCCCAGACGAATGCTTGGACTTTGCCAGTCATGGAGGCATACTCGACCCTTCAGATTGTCGTCATCATTCAGATTGACCCAGCCGCAACCCTAGCCAATAGGGAGATTGGAATCAAGGTCCTCTCCATGTCCGGGTCCTCCGAAGAAGGCGGCGACCACGACGAGACTGCGGTGTGGGACGACTCCTGCACCCTCGATGCTAACAGGGACGGCCTGCCGGACAACTACCGCCCCAACTGCGACACTAACGAGCAGGTCATCGAACTGAGACTGCGGGCACCGGACTTGATCATCCTAGATGTCCACGCTGCGGTCTACACCGGTGATGTCGGGGAGATGCTGTCAGTCAATGTCCAGGTGGTCAACGCGGGCAACGCCCATGCCACTGATGTAAACATCATACTGTGCGTCGACCAGTCCGTATCTGACATCAAGAAGAACGGCTGTGACGAGGAGAATATTGTCTACCGGCAGATTGTCGAGGCGATTATGCCGTGTGATAGTCCACAGACCAACTGCCAAGGCGAGGATCCACCACAGATAGCATTGCTCTACATGGTTGAGGCAGGTAGTCACGACGTCGTCGTCGTCATTGACCCCGACAACGTCATCGTCGAGACTAACGAAGCCAACAACATTCAGAAAGTCTCGAAGAAGATGGGCTCGAACCTAGGCGTCCTCGACGTGGGCGTCGAGGTCATAGCCCAATACACCGTGCCTGCCATTGTCCTCGGAGCGACCATGGCTCTAGCTGGAGTGGTCGCTGTGGTCATGACGGGTCGAAGGGAGGAGGCGAAGATCCGCTTTGCTGAAAAGTCCAGTATGATCTCGAACCTAGACGATGAGGACATGGTCTTCTGATTAGCGAGCTAACCACCAGGGTAGAGGCGTGCCCTCGCGTGCTGCGACGAGGCGGCCTTGGTTGGCTGCGAAATCACGCATGAGGCGTTCGCGCAGGGTTTCCATCATCTCCTCCGCGTGCATCGACTGGATGCGCAGGCCCTGTGAGAAGGCATCTAGATCGAGCGGCCTGCGAGGATGACTCATCATGGCGTGCGCCAACTGCCTCTCCTCGTAGGTTCCGGACTGCTCTGAGATACTCGGGGAGACCTTCTTCATCACTTGCTGGTGCAACGCTATCACAGCGTCACGATGTCCGTCGATACGCTCGAGCGCGGAATCCAACTCGGACAGAACTCCCATGGCTTCGACCATGGGCAACTTACGACGAGTACCCAGCCTGTCGACCACTCCATCTAATTCGGGAGGCAGCCTGTTGGACAGGCGCATCGGTCCACCTGAGGGAATACTCCTGTGCTCCGCGCGGAAGAGGTCCGGCCCCAGATCGAGACGCAGCGAGAATGACTGGTTTACCGTATACATCTTCTTCGGCGGCCCTCCCTTCTCCGAAGGGACGCGCTCGGAGTCGACGAACCCCGACTCTTCAAGGACTCTGAGGTGTTTCACTACGGCCTGCTGGCTCACATCCAGCAACTCGGAGAGCTGCAGGGGGTAATGCGGCTCCTTGACCAGCCTCCTGAGAATCTGGCGTCTGGTGGGATTCTCAAGTATCGCCAGCGCCTCGTCGAAATCGACCACTTACTTCCCAACCCGGGGTTGGGTAGTGGAGGCCTTCTAAAAACCCAACTTGAGCATAGGATAATATCTGTCGAACTGGTAAAACCGCCATGGGGACCGGCAGAACGGTGCTAGTCACTATCCTAGTCATCGCCGGTGTGCTGTTGCTGGTCCTTTCTTGGGGCGCGTCTTTCGCCGACGATTACCTCGAAGACAGGATAGCCGAGGATTGCGATGATGAGGTTGGGACGATCGGACAGATAATCGGTGCCGACGAAGGCCAGTGCCAAGACGCACGAGACTTGCGAGACCAAGTCGCTTCCGTCGGCCAGATGCTCCTATACCTCGGAGGCGGCTCTTTACTCGCCTCAGTCGCGTTGGTCGTAATGGGTAGAAGGCAGTGATTAGCCTTCGTCCCAACCACGCCATCCCCCCTCATCTTGAGCAGGGGGTTCATCGGCGGCTTTGGTCTGCCCCGGGAACGGATCGGCCACCGTCTCAGAAACCTCAGCCATGGGCAGGCCGTGGTGCTGCCGGTACAACTCGTCAGTGGTCGGCAACTTGCCTTCTTCAGTAAACACCACCTCCCCTCCTACCTTCTTGCTCTGGCCTCTTCCCACCAGAGTTAGGACGATTGCGACGATGCCCAGTGGCAGACCTAGGCAGCATCCGAAGAACATCATCACGAACCAACCATTCCCGAACAGCGCACTCTGCGCAGAGACATCATCCACGAACCACAGAGTGGTGCTCGCATCGTTGTACAGCGTGTATTCTCCTGCCGGCGCGGTTCTGAACACCCTGACCGGAGCATACATCGTACCGTCCTCACCGGGTCTCTCAAGATCTAGGGCGGTGGGCGCAGAACCACTTTCCTCCGCACCCGAGGAGTCAATCAGCCTGAGGTCGCCCCCCTGCTCATCCTCCCCTGCTACTCGCAGAGCGACGTACTCGCCGAACTGACTCAAGGAGACCTCCCCACTCTCTCCTGGCTCCAGCTCCAGCATGTGCCTCTGCGCCGGGTCCAATTCGTCGAACATCACCGGCATGGCGTTGTAGTAAGACACAACACCCAGCAACACCAGCAGTATCGAAGCTCCCGAGAGCCTCTTGGCCCATACCGACACGTCTGCCACGCTTTGAGGTGGAGCCCTCTTGCTATCAGACTTCTCAATCAGTAGGGCAGACCCACATCGGGGTGAGCCAGCTTCTCCGGCAGATAGGTATCGGTCACGAAATCCAGACCGTACTTGGCCAGAGACTGCTGCTCCGCCTTCTTCCCCATCTCCTTCATCAGATCGATTTGTTGCTGCCACCAACCGGTGGAGAATCTGGGATCCGACAATTCGGCCTCTAGAGCTCCTAGGTCCTGCTTCGATAGATCATCGCTTGGCAGGTCGTAAGCAAGGATGTCGTCCGCGGTTATCCCGAGGTAGATAGCGCCCTTGCTCGCTAGGTACTCTGAGATGTGAGCCGTCTTGATGGCCCCGTATGCTATGCTGGCGTATATCCTGAATGACCACGGGTCGCAGTCAGCGAAGACCACAATCGGTTTTTTCCACTCGTCACTCATTCTTCGCATGATTCGGCGAGTGGAGCGTGCGGGCTGGCCCTTAAGGTGGACAAGAGCGCAGCGGGCCTCCTCGTCGAAACCATTCTCCACCAGCCTGTCAAACATTCCCCCGGTCTCTATCGCCATGACGAAATCGACATCCTCTTCGATGAGTCTGAGCTTCTCGGACTCCACGTTGTATGGGACCCCGTAACCCGAGTCGCCCACGTCGTCGCGGCAGTTTATCCTCATCCAATCACCACGTCGGTTACGCTCCTCGAAAGTCACGTTCCCGATGATTCTCGCCCCGTCCTCCTCAGGCCTGAGTCGGAAGTCCTCACGCAGGCACTTGGTGACAATCTCGAGGTCCTCGGCAAGGTTATTGCTCTCGTTCTGCGAATGGAACTTGCCATTGCCCCACGCCTCGGAGATGTAGTACATCTCCCTGAGGGTCGAGGACTTGCCACTGTTGATCATCTCTTCGATGAACTCGGTGACGTGCAGAGAGCGCAGCAACTGTCTCGCGGAACCGAGGCTTTTAGCGTCTCGAACCGTCCTCTTCTTGCCATACTTGTAGACTCCCAACTTCTGGTCGAAGCCTATGTTGCTCTTCGAGCGCACGGGCAGCGTCATGGTGGGAGGTGTACCCTTCGACATCTTGTCATGCATCTCTGAGGCCACATTGTGGAGCGCTTCAATCACCTCCTCCTTGGACTTCTGCCTACTGTTGCTCATTCATCCACCCCCGATTCGGGGGCTATAGAACCCCAGTCAGTTTCGACGGCCCCCTCTGAGACCTCATCGGATGACTCCCCCGCTCTCTCGGCCAGACCTACCATGGCATCGTCTTCGCTGCCCCTTGCCTCCTCTACCGCAGCATCCAGTGCCTCCTTCTTCCGCATCTCTCCGAGCAGATTTTCATCGATCTTGGTGGCCCCGATTATGTCACCGTTGCCTCTGAAGAAGATCTCCATGTCAACCCAATCTCCCTTGCCGAGACCGGAGACGGAGAATGATATCACGGCTGAGGAGCCTGGGTCTAGGGTGTCCAGTCGCCAAGCCCATAGGCCATGAGTCTCTTTCCGCCCCCCGAGTGGGTTGTAGACCATTTCCACGCCATCGCCCTCAGGCCATTTTGCCAGTATGGTGTAAGCCCGAGCCCGGGCGGTGTAGTTGAACACGGTGATGTCACAGGTAGTGAGCTTCCCATCCACATTCCATCCGAGAGCCTCCTCGCAGAATACCGCGTTCATGATCTGGGTGATTACAGGGGCGAGGTCAGGCTCCTCCCTGCCCAGAAGCTGTGAGGACTTCTGAGAGATCTCCGGCAGGATGACGTTGATCAGCTCGAACTTCTCTCGGGCTTTCTTCCTCTGTGAACTCTTCTTCAGGTGGTTCCTCAGCCCGCGCCCTACCTCCAGTAGGGCCCTCCTTATCTCATCGATGACCTCCTCGTTGGAAGCCACCGCCTCCTTGGCCTCGCTGGTGAATTGGACGTTCGTGGAGGCTAGGTGAATCAGCACCGCAGCAGGCCCCTTTGGGACTCCCTTGCCTCCGGGCTGGTCCAACCCGTATCTCTTCCAATCAACCGATTCAATGGCCTTCGTCAACAGACAACCTCCTTGTTGGTACATCAGTGGCACCCGATTGGCGAAGCGGAGTATCTCTATGGGACTGTCAGCTGGCATGTCCCCACCGAACACCAGACCGACCTCAATCTGGAATGGGTTTCCCTGAGTTACCCTGGTGTCTCTGGTCACAGTCGAGGCGAAGCGGGAGTCGATTGCCTTTGATAGCCCCTTCTTGATCAACAGGTCCTCGATGGGGGAGAGGCAGTCGGTCGGTGGATTCAGCAGCTTGACCTTCTGGAACGAGTCGAGCACGGCCTGTGCCTCCTCGGCTCTGATTCTACGTGGCTGCCGACTCTCCTCCAGACCCGCTTTCTTGAGTATCTCCCGGGCCGCCCTCATGCTGACGCCGGAGAAGTTGTGCCTCAAGAACGAGGTCATCTTCCTCTCCTCGGACTCGCGCAGCATCCTTTGCAGTGTGCCCAAGTGAATGCCATGAGGATGAGGCTTGATCTCCTCGACCACCCTAGGTAGACGATCGGTAGTGCGGGGCCAGTCCCCTTCCTCTATCACTCCGCCGTCACGGTCCTTGACAGTCAGGCTGATGGAGGCATGAGGATTCACGATTGAAGTCATTCTGAGGTACTGGTAAACCGACTGCCTACCCCGTTGGTACTTGGCCTTCATCTCAGTACGTATCTTCAAGCCGTGTCTGACTTCCTCTCCCGTGACCTCGTCTACCCAGACTTCTCTGTTCTCGCCACTCTTGATTGCCTTATTCTTCCTAGTGTCGATGCCAAGATCGACCCTGACCGCAGAGGACTCCTCGATCACCTTTGAGACAACCGTCGTCTTTGATCCCGTGGTCAACTGACTGTACATGACCACCCCAGTGATTCCGATTCCCTGCTGGCCACGGGTCTGCCTGATTGCGTGGAACCTAGAGCCGAGCAGGAACTTGCCGAACACGTGTTCGATCGAGCCCCTCGGTATGCCAGGCCCATTGTCTTGTGATATCAGCTCTATCCGATCATCCTTGAGTCGATTTATCTCCACTCTAATATCGGGCAGAATCCTCTCCTCCTCGCAGGCATCGAGGGAGTTGTCGACCGACTCCTTCACTGCCGTGATGATGGATCTCTGCAGAGAGTCGAAGCCCAGAAAGTGCTTGTTCTTCTCGAAAAATTCGCTTATCGCTATCTGCTTCTGTTTGCCGGTTGGTGGTTTTTCCTCACTCATTCGCAACCCTCCATCAGGTCCTCCCATACCCGAATGGCATGGGGCCTCTTGTGGATGGGAGGCCCCGAACGTAGGACGCACTTAACCCTGTGCGAAGATGTCAGGATCCCAAGCCGAGATTTTCCCGACAAAGGCACTAGCCATTACTGTCAAGGGACTAGCGAGATACAGCTTGCCGGGTCCGGAGCGACCCTGGTAGTTCCGGTTGATTGCTGAGATGGTGACCTGTTCAGCGTCGTCACTAATCCCCGGCCCAGCACCTATGCAGGCGCCGCACCCCGGGTCAATCAGCTCGATTCCGGCGCGTTCGAACATCTCACTCCAGCCGTTCTTCTCAGACAGATCCTTCACCGTCTTAGAGCCGAACTGGATGTAACAGTCCACTCCCTCAGGGATTCTCACACCGGCATCGAGGGCCGCCTCGGTGACCTGAGCGTAGTATGCGAAATCGTCGTCCTTCCCGGCGGTGCACGAGCCGGCGTAGGCGATGTCTATGCTGATTTCTCCGAGATCATCGATGTAAGCGCCGTTTGTCGGGTCTGAGGGTATCCCCTCGTCAGGGTTACCTGGGTGTGCAACCATCGGACGAATTTCCGATAGATCGATGGTGTGGACCCCACCGTGGTACTCCGCTCCCTCGTCGGGCAGGACAAAGGCACCACGCACCACCTCCTCGCTCAATCCCGGTCTGCGCTTCAGCAGCCAATCCACTGTACGGTCGTCTGGCTCGCATATCCCAGTCTTGGCGCTGCACTCAGTTGCCATGTTGCATAGCGTCGCTCTCTCATCCATCGACAGATTGGTCAGTCCCGGGCCGCCGAACTCCATGCTCCTGTCGAGCGTCTCCGAGTTAGCGGCGTACCTCCACAGGATGTGCAGGATGACGTCCTTGGCTGTGCACCCGGGGTCGAGGGCACCCTCCAATTCGAAGCGAATACTCTCCGGGACTTGTACGAAGGCGAACTGGTTGTGTACTAGATTAGCGTACTCGGTCGAGCCAACGCCATAGGCCAAGGCATTGGTCGCCCCACCCATGCAGGTATGCGAATCGGTGGCTTGGATGAAGTCTCCCACATCAATGAACTCCTCTCGGGCGACCTGATGGCAGATGCCCGGGCTGATGCCATCCTCGGCCGAGTAGTCACGCACGCCCGTGTGCTGCTGGAATACGCCCTGCAAATCACGCAGTGTCTGAATTTTCTCGGCGAATCGACCGAACCTCGGCACACCGGTGGCGTACAGCAGATGATCCTCGAAGACCGCGTACTTCGAGGGATTTGGAAGCGTGTAGTCGTCACCGTACTCCTGCTTGAGAAACTCGTGAACTTGCCCCGTCGTGAACTCGTGCGAGTACCCTCCGTCGACCTGTGAGAGCACTGCGTCCCCTGGTTTGACGTAGCGTGCAGAACCGTTCTTCCCGAGCAGCTTGTTCGAGACCATTTTCTCCACCATGGTCATCGGGCGTGGCCCAGTGTTCAGTTCAGGCAGGCTCACTTCTCCGTCACCAAGCCTCCTAGCGAACGGCAGGATGCCACCGTTCTCGACAATCAGTCGGGTCACTGGGTCGTACTGCGAGGTGAACTCATTCAGGGGGATGCTTTCGCCTGCCTGCAGTTTCTCCAGCATCTCGTGGTCCCCCATTAACTGCCCGAGATTGATGTTGTTGCGCTCGTGTATAGGCGCGAAGGACGCAGCGATGACGACCCTGATTCCAGACCAGCGCTCGCACTGAGCGGCAGTCTCACGACTCGATCCGGTACCCTTGCGATGGCCGGACACTATGACCTCGAACCCACCGTCCAGCAGGGCGTGAGGCTCGAATACGCGCCTACCTTCGTGAATCAGCCCGGCGTAGGCGTTCTCGGCTATGACCGCCGGCTCGTGGTCGAAGCAGACCCAAGCTGGAGTCATGACGTCGGTGTTGATATCGTCGAGCAGATCCTCAACACGGAGATCCGTCATACGTAGGTCGAGACCCTCGTAGAGTTGCCTGCGAATCAGTTCGAGGTCCTTCGTGAGGAAGAGCACCCTCTTGCCGGGGGTCAGGGATATTCGCTGCGGGGGCCACTTCTCGGACAGGGTCACACCACCTTCTTCGATTGGTGTCAAGGTCGCGCTCTATTTCATCATTCTCAATACCGGCATTGCTCTCAACAGCCTCTCAGTAAAGCGGTTATTCCTGTTTTACATGAACTATTACTCTTAAATAAGATGGTCTGTCGGGATTTATTACCTTTGCGAGCAAAGGTGGAAGTGAGGGAATGGCAGACGATGGATATCTAGTGGAAGACACTGTGAAGTGCAGCGAGTGCGGTAGCAGGAACCTAAACAGGGATGAGACCAGAGGAGAGGTAGTCTGTGATGACTGCGGCTTGGTGCTGGAGGATAACGTAATCGACCAAGGCGCTGAGTGGCGCGTCTTCAGCCCCGAGCAGGGCGACCAGCGCGCGCGTACAGGAGCGCCTATGACGGTGATGCTGCACGACAAGGGACTGTCCACCGATATCGACTGGCAGAACAAGGACTACTCCGGCAAGGCGATTTCGAGCCGCTACCGAAGCCAGTTCTACCGCATGAGGAAGTGGCAGAAGCGTTCTCGAGTCAGCAACGCCACCGAGCGAAACCTAGCAATGGCTCTGGCCGAGCTTGACCGCATGGCCAGCCGCCTGGACCTTCCGAAGTCGATTCGCGAGTCGGCTGCTGTGAACTACAAGAAGGCCGTCGAGGCCAGACTCATCCGCGGACGCTCCATCGAGGGAGTCGCCGCAGCCAGCCTCTACGCAGCCTGCAGGCAGTGCAACAA
>JASMMD010000011.1 GCA_030748335.1 Candidatus Thalassarchaeum sp.
CCTCGTTCTCGATGAGGCGGATCGCATGCTCGACATGGGTTTCATCCGAGACATCCGCAAAATACTAGCACAGATTCCAAAGAAACGCCAGAGTCTGCTATTCAGTGCCACCATACCTCAACCGATTGTCGAATTGTCCCGTGATATGCTCTACAATCCAGTAAGCGTCTCCATCACACCCGAATCGACCACCGTGGAGGCCATAGAACAATCTCTGATGTTTGTCATGAGGAGCGACAAGCGCAGACTCTTGACTTACATTATCGAGGAAGAGAGCCCCGATAAGGTGCTTGTATTCAGCCGCACCAAGCACGGATGCAATCGCATCGTCAGACAACTTGGACAAGACGGCATCGACGCCCTCGCAATCCATGGTAACAAGGGTCAGGGTGCGCGTGAAAATGCCCTCCGCCGATTCCGCAATGGTACCCTCCAAGTGCTAGTTGCCACCGACGTGGCGAGCCGCGGCATCGATGTCTCTGATATCAGTCACGTCATCAATCTAGATCTGCCTAACGAGCCCGAGGTCTATGTGCACCGCATTGGGCGTACGGGGCGAGCAGGCCAGGGGGGCATCACCATTGCTTTCTGTGATGAGAACGAAGGCGAGTATCTGCGTGGTATTGAGAAGATGATTCGTCAGGATATCCCAGTAGATGAGGACCACCCTTTCCACTCCGAGAAAGCTCGCTCGCGCAAGGGCAACAAGGCGCCCAAGAAGCAGCAGAATCGTGGCCGTGGCCGGCGCCAGCCTCGTAATGGAAAATCCAACGGCAACCGCTCAAACGGCAAATCAAATCACCAATCCAAAAATGGACGCAACGGTCGGCGTTCAAATCGCAGGCGGAGTCGCAAACGTAAGCATCAGGCCCGTCACTGAGTTAGGGCCGCCCGACTCGTTCGCTAGTCTTCACATCAGCATATACGCAGCAGCTATCACTAAAACAGCAATTAGCCCAATCCTCATCATTTCTGGACTGAGTGCAGCGGACCCCGAACTCAATCGGACTACGCTGTCGTTCGGTCGCACCCTCTCGGGAACCTTGATTCCGACATCATCACCCGCTCCGGCGCTCTCAACAGGATTCAGGTCTATCTGCATGGAGTCGACATCCATCTCGAAGTTCGTCGTCGCTCCAGAGAACCTAACTCTGTCACCGACGGACAGGTCTCCAGTGAGCTCTAGAGCAGCTACCCCGACCTTCCGGAAATACCGGTCGACCCGGCCTATTTCTTCGTCTGACACATTTTCACCTCGTCTGCTGAGGAGGGCTTGAGACCATCAACCTACGGATTGGTAATTTTTCGGCGGTTTTCGCTACTTGGAGCGTCATTGAACCAATTCTAACTCAGGTGTAATTCTTCAACGCAGGTGTAATTATTGATACTTGAAGTTTAATTATTGCAGCGATAAGGCGGGATTATGCCCGCCGTCATCGTTGGCTATGCCCGTTCACCATTCACTCCAGCGAGGAAGGGGGCGCTGGCGAGGACGAGGCCCGATGACATAGCAGCCGCCGTCGTGAATCGCCTGATATCTGACGTGGACATCGATCCTTCTCTGGTCGAGGACCTAATCGTCGGTTGCGCGTTCCCCGAGGCCGAGCAGGGTTACAACCTAGCCAGAATCATAACTTTCCTTACCGACCTACCTGAGACCGTCCCAGGAGTGACCATCAATCGCTTCTGCGGATCCTCGATGCAGTCTATCCACGATGCAGCAGCACGCATCAACTCGGGACAGGGAGACGCGTTCATCGCCGGCGGTGTGGAGAGCATGTCCCGTGTTCCGATGACCGGATTCAATCCATTGCCGAACCCCAATCTCGCCGACGAGGCGATGACCTCGATGGGCATCACGGCGGAGAACCTCTCCAAGAGGCACGACATAGGACGCGATGCCCAGGAGGCATTCGCGATAGAGAGTCAGGCTAGGGCCACGGCAGCACGCGAGTCAGGTGCTTTCTCAGACGAGATAGTGGCCATAGAGACGTCCGATGGCACAGTCAGCGAGGATGGATGCATCAGGCCGGGGACCAACTCCGAGGCGCTATCGAAGCTGCGCCCGGCATTCGACTCCAAGGGCACGGTCACAGCAGGAACATCCTCGCCCCTGACGGACGGTGCTGCCTTCGTGTTCGTATGCTCCGAGGAGTTCGCGGCAGAGCACGGACTCGACCCGATGGCCCGAATCAAGAGCATCGGGGTGTCCGGGTGCGCCCCCGAGATCATGGGAATCGGCCCCGTGTCAGCTTCCCAGAAGGCATTGGAGCGGGCCGACCTCTCGCTCGATGACATCGATCTGATAGAGCTCAACGAGGCCTTCGCTGCCCAGTCACTTGCGGTGATAGGAGAGCTCGGACTCGATACGGACAAGGTCAACATCGAAGGCGGCGCCATCGCCCTCGGCCATCCTCTCGGCGCCAGCGGGGCCAGAATCACCGGCAAGGCCGCTCAACTCATGCAGAAGAGAGGGGCTGAGAACGCTCTGGCAACCCTGTGTGTTGGTGGCGGAATGGGCATGGCGACGGTGCTAGAGAGGGTCTAGGTGGTCTCTTGTCCGAAGCAATTCAACGCGTCGCGGTCATCGGCAGCGGAGTGATGGGAGCCGGAATCGCAGCTCACTGCGCCAACGCCGGCTGCGAGGTCCTGCTGCTCGACATCGCCAAGGAGGGCGATGACCGTAGCGCCATCGCCAGATCCGCAATCGAGCAAATGGCCAAGTCGAACCCCGAGATGCTGACGCACAAGCGCAACGCGAGACTCATCAGCGCGGGAAACATCGAGGACGACTTGGAAAAACTCTCCGAGGTCGATTGGGTAATCGAGGTGATAGTCGAGAACCTCGACATCAAGAGGAGCCTGTATGCCAGCATGTCAGAGCACATCGGACCCGACACCATCGTCTCGTCGAACACCTCGACCCTGCCTAGGGCGGAACTGGTCGAGGGCATGGCCCCTGGAATGGCCTCGCGCTTCCTCATCACCCACTTCTTCAACCCGCCTCGCTACCTCCCCCTGCTCGAGGTAGTCACCTCACCTGAGGTGGATGACTCGGTGAACGACAGGCTGTGCGGCTTCGCCGACAGGAGCCTCGGGAAGCGGGTGATCATCTGCAACGACACGCCCGGCTTCGTAGGCAACAGGCTCGGCGTCTATTTCATCCAGAGGGCGTTCAAGGCCACAATCGACCACGGCTTCACCGTCGAGCAGGCGGACGCCATGCTGGGGCGACCGTTGGGAATACCGAAGACGGCCGTGTTCGGGCTGATGGACCTAGTCGGCATAGACCTCAGCGTGCATGTGATTGAGAGTCTTGTCTCGCACCTACCTGACGACGACCCGTTCCACGACATCGTGGGAACAGGAGGGGACATCATCGAGACCATGATCGCTGATGGGTACACCGGGCGCAAGGGCAAGGGTGGCTTCTACCGACTCAACAAGGAGGGCGGCAAGCGCGTCAAGGAGGCCCGAGACCTGTATACCGGCGAGTACGCGCCAGCAAACCGCAAGGCCGCTTTCCCCTCGGCCAAGATGGGCAAGCAGGGGCTTGGCCCGCTGATGGACTACCCCGACGAGGGCGCTGCCTTCGTCTCAGACGTTCTTCTGGACTCGCTGTCATATGCAGCTCACCTCGTTCCCGATGTGACTGGGGACATCTATTCGATAGACAGTGCCATGAAGGCCGGATTCAACTGGAAGAGAGGCCCCTTCGAGATGATGGATTCCATCGGCGCTGCAAGCATGGTCGAGCGACTCGAGGCCAGTGGGCGCAGGGTTCCCGGATTCCTGAGCACAGCAGCCGAGAACGGAGGCTTCTACTCAACTGAGGACGGCGAGATTCAGAGGCTCGCACCGGACGGTTCGATGGTCACTGTGGAAAGGCCTGAATCGACCCTCACAGTGGCTGATCTCAAGCGCAGGGGGAAGCCACTCAAGCGGAATGGATCCGCAAGCCTCTGGGATATGGGTGACGACATCCTCCTAGTCGAGTACCACTCGAAGATGAACGCTGTGGACCCGTTCATTGTGGAGATGCTCGTCGACGCGGTCGACCTTGCTGAATCCGAGGGCTGGCGTGGCATAGTTGTGGGCAACGACGGCTCGAACTTCTGCGCCGGGGCAAACCTCGGGCTGGTACTTTTTGCAGTCAATCTGGCCGCCTGGAAGGATGTCGAGGACTTCATCCAGGCGGGTCAGGACGCCTATAGCCTGATCAAGTACTGCGAAATTCCAGTTGTAGCGGCCCCAGCAGGCATGTGTCTTGGCGGCGGCGCCGAGATTCTGATGCACTGCGACTCTCTGGTGGCTCACTGCGAGAGCTACATCGGCCTCGTGGAGGTCGGCGTTGGGATTATCCCGGCCTGGGGTGGTTGCAAGGAGTTGATGGGTCGCCTGCGCGACTTCAATCTAGTCGAGGAGGGCCCCATGCCCCCTGTGATGAAGGCATTCGAGTACATCGGGACCGCCCAGGTTGCCAAATCGGCCGAGCAGGCTCGCTCGATGGGCTTCCTTGCTCCGGACGATAGCATAACGATGAACCGCGATCGACTTCTGGCCGATGCCAAGGCCCACGCACTCAAACTCTCGGAAGGGTACGAGCCGCCCGAGCCGCGGACCTACAACCTCCCTGGCCCAAGCGGCAGGACGGCACTCCGACTCGCGGTCAAGGACCTCGTGCTATCCGGTCAGGCTACCCCTCATGACGTCGTGGTTACCGATGAGTTGGCTTGGATACTGTCCGGCGGGGACACCGACATGACCGAGACCATCGAGGAGGACGACATCCTAGCCATGGAGAAGGAAGCAATAGTCAGATTGGGGCGGCACGAGGACTCCCTCGCTAGAATGGAGCACATGCTGGGAACGGGTAAGCCCCTGAGGAACTGAGGTGAGTGAATGGTAGTATGGGATCCACCGATTAGGGACTATCAGTTCCTCTACCACGAGCTCCTGCCAACCATCGAGACCGTCCAACGCCTAGGCTACTCCGACTTCGACGCTGACTTTTTGGATAGCCTCATGGAAGGCTGGGCTACTCACTGCGAAGAAGTCTGGCTGCCCATCAACATGCTCGGAGACAGAAAAGGACTCAAGTTCGAAGACGGCAAGATCACGATGCCTCCAGAGTTCAAGGATGCATACCGTCAGGGGATAGAGGAGGGATGGCTGTCCACTGCGTGCGAACCCGAGCATGGTGGTATGGGTGTGCCGCTGTTCTTCCAAGCGGTGACATGGGCGGAGTTCGGAACCTCCGCATGTATGGCTCTGAGCGTGCTCCCTGCACTCTCTATCGGGGTCTACGAGGTTCTCATCAAACATGGCAGGCAGGACCTAATCGACTACTTCGCGACAAACCTAGCTTCAGGGAAATGGTCCGGGACCATGTGCCTCACCGAGCCCCATGCGGGAACCGACCTAGGCATCATAGAAACCAAGGCCACCCCGCAGGATGACGGAACCTACCGAATCTCTGGTCCGAAGTGTTTCATTACCTACGGCGAGCATGACATGGCCGACAACATCGTCCACCTCGTCCTAGCCAAGGCACCGGGCGGTCCTGAGGGGACGCGAGGAATCTCCCTGTTCCTAGTGCCGAAGTTCCTTCCACAGGACTGGGAATCCGGTGGCTTGGAAGACATATCCCACGCCCTCACCTCTGAATACAACGGCGTCACTTGCTCCGGAACGGAGGAGAAGATGGGACTCCACGCGTCACCGACCTGTGTGATGAACTTCGACGACAGCGTGGGCTGGTTGGTCGGTCCACTACACGGCGGAATGCCATTGATGTTCGAGATGATGAACAGGGAACGCCTCGCAACCGGACTCATGGGCGTCGGACTCGCCCACAGCGCCTACACCAACTCACTGGCGTGGGCCCGCGAGCGCCGACAGGGCAGGAGTCTGAAAGGCGTGCAGGACCCCCATGAGCCTGCAGACAATATCCTCGTCCATCCCGATGTGCGCAGGATGCTACTTGAGGCCAAGGTGAACAACGAGGGTTCTAGGGCCCTAGCGGCTTGGATAGGCCTCCTCCTCGATCAGATGCACAGTGACGACCCAGAGGAGGCCGAGATGGCAACCGCACTGATCGCTTTGTTCACGCCCATCGCCAAGGCCCACTTCACCGACCTTGCCTGCGAGACCTGTTCCACGGCAATGCAGGTCATGGGAGGGGCCGGCTACATCAGTGAATATGGGGTCGAGCAGTTCTACCGTGACGTCCGAATCAGCAAGATATGGGAGGGAACCAACGGAATTCAGGCCCTCGACCTAGCAGGGCGCAAGATTACTCAGGACTTCGGCAAGAACCTCCGCTATCTGATGTGGCCACTCACCGAGTTCATCGAGGAGAACCGCGACATACCGGGGATGGCGGAATTCAACAAACCTCTACACCAAGGGGTTAGGGGGTTGCAACAACTCACCTTGCTAATGATTGCCGAGGGGATGGCCAACCCCGATTTCCTTGCTGCCGGTGCTACCGACTATTGCAGATACATGAGCAACATAATGCTCGGTTACATGTGGGCCAAGATGGCGAAGATATGTCTTGAGAAGAAGGACGATCCGTTCTACGACGCCAAGCTGGCCAGCGCGCGCTTCTTCTTCAAGCGGATTTATCCCGAGACCGCCGGTCTCGCTGCCAAGATACAATCGGGACCCAAGTCCCTGATGGATTACCCAACGGAGATGATGTGATGTCTGACGGAAAGGCCGGCCGAAGTCTCAGGATGCGCTTCGAGCGCGCCGCCAAGAAGGCTTGGGAATTGCCGACCAGACCATCGAACGAGAAATTACTGGAGATGTACGCCCTGTACAAGCAGGCCACCGAGGGGGATTGTGAGGGGAAGCCCCGGGGCGGTCTGAGGGACCGAGCCAAGCACAAGGCGTGGAATGGTGTAGCGGGAACCACCGAAGCGGATGCCATGCAGAGGTACTGTGAGATTGTTGACTCGCTGATGGGGTAGTCCCATGCCGATAGACGATGACAGACTGGCCGCCGAGTACAAGGGGCTGTTGGGGCCAATCAAGTTCCGCCTTTTCTCGCTGGTCTCGATGCCCGCGGCTAGGTTCGCGGGCTTACGCTTGGATCGACTCGATAACGAGACATGTGTCACTTCGATACCGGGTGGTTGGCGTTCGCAGAATCCGTTCAAGACGATGTACTGGGCAGTACAGGGGATGGGTGCCGAGCTAGCCACGGGGGCGCCTCCCTTCGCCATGTCCCGCTCCATGCCCGAGAGACTCCGGATGTTCGTTGTCGGCACCGAGGCCACATTTGTCAAGCGTGCCAAGGGACGCATCACGTTCACCTGCGACGAGGTATCGGCATCCCGAGAGGCTATCGAACGGAGTCGGAACAGCGGCGAATCGGTCGATTGCGACCTGAGATCGGTCGGCAGAGACTCCTCGGGAGACGTGGTCTCGGAATGGGTATTCAAGTGGAACTTCCTTGTGATGGAGAAGAGGTGAGCGATTGGTCAGTACTAGATTCACTGATGATGCCGGGGTCGAGTACCCCATCATTTGCGGTGCCATGTACCCATGCTCCAATCCGGAGCTGGTGGCTGCAGCAGCAGAGGGTGGTGGCTTGGCAATCATGCAACCCGTCTCAATGACCTACGTGCACGGGTGGGATCTACGCGAGGGAATACGCTACATGCGCACCCTCACTGACAAGCCAATTGGATTCAACGCCCTTATCGAGAAGGGCAGCAAGAAGTACTTCGAAAGGATGAGTGAATGGATAGACATCGCCCTTGAGGAGGGGATCAGATTCTTCGTCACCTCCCTAGGCAAGCCCGATTGGGTTTGTGAGAAGGTTCACGCCTACGGTGGGATGGTATACCACGACGTCACCAACCGCAAATGGGCAGAGAAGGGCAAGGAGTGTGGGGTTGACGGGCTGATATGTGTCAACGACCGCGCGGGAGGCCATCTCGGGCCGATGTCGATGGAGGAGATGTACGCCGAACTGTCAGATATGGGACTCCCATTGATTTGTGCGGGAGGGATAGGTAGCCAGAAGGAGTTGAACAAGGCTCTCGAGATAGGCTACGACGGTGTTCAGATGGGAACGAGGTTCATCGCTACCACGGAGTGCAATACTCCCGAGGACTACAAAGTCGCAATTGTCGACGCAGGGGAGGATGACATAACCTGGACCAATCGCCTGACGGGTGTCCCAATCTCAGTGATAAAATCCCCCGGCTTCAAACAGGAGAACTCCTGGTTGATACGCAAACTCCTCGAAAGCCGATTCAAGCACACCGCCCGGATGATGCTCAACGCGAACTCCTTCATCCGCCTCCGGTATCTCTCTAAGAGCAAGAGCAAGAACACTGCGAAGAAGAAAAAGTTCTACTCAGCGGGAAAGAGCGTGGAGACGGTTCGCAGTATCGAATCCGCGACCGTCATCATGCGGCGACTGGGCCAGTCATTGGTATCCAACCCGAATCTCACCGAGGACTCACAGGATACCACTGTTTAGCTGCTGCGCGTCACCCACGACACCGAATCCGTACTCTTCCTCGAGCGCTCTCGAGACCAGTCTGAAGTCGGAGTCTCTGGTAGCCACCAGTACGTCTCCCACATCTGGGATGCAGGTCGAGGCGAGGGCCGCGGCGTCCTGCATGATCTCGCGATCCCCCCTCTCTGGATAGATCTCCTCTCCTCCAATCGAGGTCCTCGATGGAGTTCTACCACCCTTCCTTTTCTGCTCGTCCACTAGTTTGAAGACCTCTCTGTGACGTAGTAGGAAAGCATCCAAATTGGGCCTTTTTCCCTTCGAAAGGGAGGGATCATTCCATGAATCAAAGGCCTTGCAGACAGCCTCGACCCTCTGTTCGAGGAACGCCTCGTCGACCACCTCGGACCATGTCGCCTTGTCGATGTAGGTTTCCGAGAAGGTATTCAGTATCGAATCAGGACTCCTAGCGCGGTGCAAGAACTCCCCCCTGGCAGCAGGAGGGATGTGAATCAGGACCCTGCCCTCCTCAGCACGACGACGCAGCATCCAATGGAAAGCCCTCTCTACCGTCCAGTTGAGACTTCCTAGGCTGTCTGAAGATAGATGCTTGAGCAGGTCGTCCTTGAGGGCCTCAATCAGGACGTTTGTGTCGACCATTACGAGGGGCCTGAGTGACAGGTTCCTGAGGGCCCTCCTCCCCTTCACAGGGATGCTGCCGCTGTGGATAACGAACAACGCGCGTTGACTCTTCCTCAGCGAGTCAGATTGCTTCAACCCGAGGTCCCCGGAAGCGATTGCCTTCTCCAGCATTCTCAATCCGCTGATTGGCTCGGTCTCGGCCACCTCGATGGCGATGTCTGCGATCCTCTCAGGATCCTTCTTTCCCCTCATCTCGATCATGAAGCTCCTCTCAAGGTCGGTCTGCCTGCTGGTCTCCGAGGTCCTCGCTTCGTGCAAGGCGGCCCTGACGCTGCCTTGGAATGGGTCCGACGGCAAGTCGTGATCGTCTGGATACCTATGCAATCCCTCGAGGATCTCCACTCGCCTGTCCCTTATACTTCCAGCAGCACCGTTGCGAACCACCTCCTCCTCGCGGGCCGCGAACTCAATTAATCCCGCGTTCGCCTCGTCGGTGTTACCGTCCACATGTCTCTTACAGGTCCTCAGATAGAGCTTGAATCGGTTGGTCACTGAGCTCGAGAGCGCCGGGTTGGCATCTACCAAGGCTACCGCCTCGCTCCATCCGGCAGCATGTGCGAACTCGATTAACGACTTGCGCATGACCAGAGAGGAGCGCTCAAAGTCCATCCTCAGCTTCATGGCAGCGTCCTTGTAGGCGCGAGCCGCGTTCAGACGGTCCCCTCTAGAGCGTAGGTTGGCCGCCCTCACGATCTGGAACTCGGGGCCTGACCTGTCGTTATCCCGGTACCATTCCTCCAGTGCGACCACTCCCAGATCGTGCTCGTTCACTAGGTCGGCTACAGCTGCTATGGTTCGCATGGCAACGCCCTCAACGTTGCACAGACGACCGAGGGCGTCCACGGATTTCTCCGCATCTCCCCCTGCCCCAATCTGCAGACCCATGGCAGCGCGATTCAACTTCAACGCGGTAATCAGCGCGTCGAATAGGCACCTCTCAAGATGAGTCAGGTCCGCCCCTAGTATGGATTCCTCCAGATTACCAATCTTGCTCTCTCTGACCACCCCGTCCCCGTCCGGCGACAGGGCCCTTCTCACTTCATTGAGAGCCCGGAGCCCGTCGGAATCCAACTTTCCATGCACCGAATCGATGTCTCTCGGCAACCCATCTAGCAGTGAAATCAGGGCTACTGAGGCACTGGAGAGAACACTGTCCCCGACAGAATCACCAATCGAACCCAGTGCCGTCCTCCGCAGTTCAGCGAGACCCTCCCAATCTACCTGAGAACTCCCAGGGAGCAGATGCCATGACATCAGCACTCTGTGAGGGTAGGCCCTCGAGAGAGAAGGGTCCCTTTCGAACGCCACCACTAGATTCTCGATGTCGGCGGCTGCGGTGAAGGCGTTCAGCACCTCGTCGGTGTGTCTAATCGACCCCGACTCCCATACTCTTCTAGCAGCCTGCAGCCCTGTGCGAATCGGAACTCCTCGATGCCGCATCACAGAGAGCAAACCCTCATCTTCCAGTGACTCTATGGATTCGTGCAGAGCCTGAGCAAGAGCCTCGGAATCTATCTCCGATAGGATGTCGAGAGCGGTGGAGGCGTGCTCGCCATCATCGATTGACGCACCCTCGGCGAAGCCGAGCGCCGCTACAACATCTCCTTGGGAGACCAAGTTTGAGGCCACCTTCCACCTGAGTTCGCCGGGCAGGCTCTCTCCCACACTGTCGAGGACCTCTGCGCCCCTGAGGAGGTCAGTGGTTGATAGCTCTGCAGAACAGAACAGAACGTTCCTCCAAGCGGAGACGCGTAGGGCCCCGGACAACGGATCGTCACCATTCTGGCCGGCGCACGTGCTCCAATTGGATAGGTTTCCAGAGCGCATCTCAATGAGCATCGAGTGCCTATCGGCCAATTCTCTCATCCCCACGTCCTCGATGCTGTTGAGGACATCCACGGCGGAGTCCTCAGAAGCCGCAGCGAGTAGTATACCCTCGAGCAAGCCCCCCTCTCCTCTGAGTCCCTTGAGTGACGGCCTCATCCAACGCAACCACATTACAGGCCTAGCACGCCCACCGGCAAGATCCTGCTTGATTCTGTGTAGTGCATGGTCCTGCTCGGAATTGGTCGTGAACGGAAGCTCTCTGGAGAGCCACTCCCTGAGGCTGTCCCAATCGAGTGGGTCGAAGTTAGCTGAATCCACCCAATCCCCGGCGTCAACGTCCTTGTCCGCTTCTTCGATTATCGGGAACTGCGCCATCTCCGCGATGAGCGGAGCTTCCTTGGCAAGGGCCCTCCATACTGGGTGTATGCCCTTCTCACACTCAGATCTCAACTCAGCCATCCGCAAGTCAAGGGAGGCATCCCAAGTTGCCTCTGACTTGCCCCGGTGGGCACACAGAACTGCGAGCTTGTAGGCTGCAGGAGCATCGGAGGAAATGACCTCCAATGGATTGGCTAGTCTGTCATCCATGCTTCTGATTCTGCCCCTGCCCCCTCTGCGTCCTACTCTCTGGGACCTAGGGCGTCCATTTCCAGCCGCTGTCTCGATGCCAATGCCCTCGGGGGCGGCTTTGTTAGCTGCGAGGAAGGCCAGAGCCCTCCATTCGAAGGGTAGGAGGGACCACGCTCTCGGGCGCTGAATGGCCTTCCTGCGTCTGGCTACATCGTCCCCTGCCCTGTGCAGGAGTTCTAGACACTCGTGAAGATAGTCCTCCATCGGACGCCCTCGGGGGGTCCTGTCCAAGCACTTCCATTCATCAACACATCGCCTTGCTATGCAAGGCGGTAGTAGCGAGAACTCAAGGCGTCAGAGCCCTAGCGCGACCCGTGGACCCCGTCAGAACCGCGATACTGCTACTCCACCCACTTGCAGCACTCGCACTCATTTGGGTCTTCCTCAATCAGCGTCGTTGGAGGCATCAGAGCACGTTACTGAGAGGGGATGAAAGGGAGTCGGCCTTGGCCGACCACCAAGCGAGCGGTGACAAGGCGATGGCATATGTCGTCGCTGTAATCGCCCTCGCCTTCGCAGCACACGTCGCGAGAGCGAGTCTCGAGGGGTTGAATCCGACGACCTACCTCGTCCCCGGTCACTTCCATGGCTGGGCTGGGCTTCTGGGCCTTCTGTTCATGACCACTCTGTGGAGGATGGGCCGCAAGACGCGCGACCTGAAGTCCGAGGGCAAGCCGTTCGCCCGCAGCAAGGAGCTCCACGGAAGAATCAGCGACGCGATGGTAATGCTGGTGGCGATTCACGCCTTTCTGGGCTTCCTGTACTTTCTCAAAATAGTGTAATCAACGCTCTGCCCACATCTCTAGCCAGGCCGCTAGGTTCGCTTCTATGTCGCCTTCAGTAACCATACGATCGACCCTAGTTCCCTCCTCAAGCGCCTGAATCCTGCAACCGCAGGCATTGGCATGCCCCCCTCCATCGGTGTCGAATCGAGTTGCCAGTCTAGTCAGGTCGTAGAGCCCTCCTGCCGTATGGAGGAACGAGTTGGTGTAGAATGAGGCCGAGACCGGGTACCTATTCTGTTCTCCGAACGATGCGCCGACGTCTCCGTGGACAACCAAGCAAGCATCACAATCGTCACCCACTAGAGCGGTGACGTGGTAGCCGTTTGAGCGCAGTCCACGGTCCTCAAGCCGGACTATCGCCAGTCTGTCTATCACTTCGGTGCTATTCGAGATTACAGCATCCATCTCAGCCTGCCTGCGACGCCTTTCGCTAAGGGCAGGAGCAACCTTTGGATCCGATAGCACCGTCTCGACCGAAACGCCATCCTGCAAGGCTTCTAGGACGTGTAGTGCCAAGCCTGATTCCACATCGATTATACGTCCCAGCCAGATTACCGGGTGATCGGAGCGAAATTCTTCACGGGTTATTCCACCACCATCCAACTTGTCGACCCAGTTGAGCATCTGCGACAGATCGCCCAGATCGACGGCAGCCGACAGAAGATCGTAGGCGATACGAGCAGCCGAAGGGGCCTGCCTCCAGACTACTACCACGTCATCATCATCACTTTCGGTGGGGGCGTTGGATTGGTGGTGGTCGATGCTCAGCCCACAGTTCGGGTGACGGGGTAGGTCGCACACCGCCGTATGTCTGTCGATGCAGTCGTCCAGCAGACCCGCACGCAGCTCGCCGGGATGGCCGAAGATGACCTCCGCATCAGGCCACCAGCGCCTCAGGATGGCTCCGGTCACAACCCCGTCGAGGTCGCTGTCAGTGACTATCCTGCGAATATCCAGTGACAGTGCCTGCTCGCCCATCTCAGCAGCAGCCCCAGCCACTCCTCCATTGTGCTTTCTGTCGGTAGTTACGCAAACCCATTGCCTCAGAATGGCGTTCGTGGTGGCAATTGAGATATGCATGACCGCTATGCGCGCGCTATGGAGACTTCCTGCGGCTTCATCCTCTTCAATTATGACAGCATCCTCCTCCTGCAGTACCCACAGGGCCACTGGAGTTTCCCCAAGGGGCACATCGAGGAGGGCGAAACCAACCACCACGCCACCGCCTCGCGCGAACTGGCCGAGGAGACCGGAATAGTCGACATCCACATCCATGAAGACTGGTCGACCCGCACCGAGTACACATTCCGCCGTAAGGGCAGCGTCGTGCCCAAACAGGTCTACTGGTACATCGCTGAGACGAGCGAGCTCGACGTGACGCTGTCGCATGAGCATACCAACTACCTATGGCTCGACTTCGACGAGGCCGAGGCACAACTCACCTTCGGTCAGGAGAAGGACATCCTACGCTCAGCGAAAAATCACATGCAACAGACGGGCTAGGCAAGCTGATTTCTACAGTATTGGATTACTCCTCTCGCTTGCCCAGCGGGGTCCAGAGAACCTCTTCCTCGCCAGCCATCCTCGAGATCCATCTGCTCAGCACGAACATCCAGTCCGAGAGCCTGTTCAGATAGGATACGACCTCACCTCGCACCGCATCATTGCCATCCGTGTCGCGCAGCGAGCAGGCATGCCTCTCGGCTCTGCGTGCCACTGTTCGGGCGACATGCAGGGTCGCCACGGGCGGCGATCCGGTGGGCATTATGAAGGACTCCAACGGGTCTAACTCTTCGAGCCACGAATCCATCTCGGCGACCAAACGATCACCGGCGTTAGAGCCGATGAGGACCATCTGCTCAGGAAGCTTCCCAGGAGTGCACGAGCACTCGCCACCGATGTCGAAAAGCTCCTGCTGCACCCGGCCCATGGCCTCATCGGCCGAGTTGCGTGCCTCGACCGGAACACCCGGCATCCTGTTGAGCTCCATCCTGACCACGCCGAGCTGAGAGTTGACCTCGTCTATGGTACCGTAGAGCCTAACACGGGAGTTTTCCTTACCGACCTCCGTGCCATCTAACAGACGGGTCTTACCTCCGTCGCCGGCTCCGGTGTGGACCTTGGTGATTCTGACCATGCTGACCTCGGATTCGGCTATGCAATATCAACCGTACCGAATCTACGTTGCTCGGATTTGGCCTAAGGCCTTCTCTATCGTCTCAATCCAGGAACGGTCCACGGATTCCCAACCGCCGACCTTCTCGAGTTCGACTACGTGCTCTGCCTCTGCCCCGCCATCACCTGCGTGCCTGTGGATGAGAATCAGCGCGGCATGGCTCATCGCATCGATCCACGGGTTTTCCATGTCCCAAGATCTCTCAAAGTGCGAGATTGCGCCGTTAGGTCCGTGAATCAGGCCACGCCGGACCTGCCTCAAACCGGACTTCGACCAAGATACCCCCTGAACCCCAATCACTAGGCCCCTGAATGCGAGGTAGATCTCCAGCATGACTAGGAGCGAGGCAACAGCGAATGACCCAATCTGTTCGGTCTGCCCCATTCCCGACCAGCGCTCAACCATCAGGCTGATTGCGCCCATACATAGAAGGAAGCCTCCGAAGGGGGCGACTATCACATCGTTTCTGAGCATCGACATCTGAATCACCCCGATGACCACGGCAGCGCCTCCGACCACGGTGGCGACCACCGCAGGAACAGACTCACCAGTCTCCCTAGGAGCGGTGGTTGAAAGCCACAGTATGCCGCCCGCGACGAGTAGCAGGAGCGCGAATCTCCCGCTAATCTCGGGGAACGGCTGGTGCCGGGAGTAGTACAGCACAATCAGGCCGAGACCCATAAACAAGGCAATCCAGAATATCATGGATTACTCCTCCGGGGGCTCTTCTCGCCATCCGGGCTTCCAGAACTCCTCTTCGTCCAGCCACTCCAGCCAAGCTACTGCGTCTGCCTGAAGCAGTTTGTCGGCGCGGCGCTCTAGCCCGTCGAGCAGCGAAGCCTCGACTTCCATCCTGTCGCTGGCCTCGTTCCATTCAGCCTTCAACTCTCCAATCAGGCGCTGCCCCTCCTCGTGGTCGTCGTAGCAGCGCTCGCACACTTCTCGGAGGTCTTGGATCCACATCCTAGCACCGCGCATGTGAGGCTCCTCATCGAGAACCTTCTCCTTGCGCTTGAACGGCCACCACCCCATCGCTATCGGTACTCCCGCCCCGTCCGACTATCTTGATGCTTTGCGAACCGCTCAAGTTGAGGGGCGGTCACGAACCGCCATGGGTCGCATAGTCGTGCACCTTCACGGCGCTGCGAAGAACCCTTCACATCGAGCATCGATATCAGATTATTCAACGAGGCTCAGGGCAGGCGGTGTTAGGCTCATCGAGCACAGCGATCGGACAACTGCCCAAGGATACTTGGAGGAGGTGTACGGAGCGGCGAACAGCCGCTCTGTTGTGCTCCTGCAGGAGTCGGGCGAGATGCATGACAGCGAGTCTTTCGCCTCGGTGGTCGGCCGCTGGCGGCTGGAATCGGATGAGACCCATCTGGTGGTCGGCCCGGCGGACGGGTTTGGCGACGCCGGCGTGGGCCGGAAGGCGATTTCACTGGGTCCTATGACCATGCAGCACGAGCTCGCTGCGGTTGTGCTGTTGGAACAACTCTACCGAGCCACCACGATACTTGACGGGCGGCCGTATCACAGGGCCTGACCGCCATTTTGGGGTATGATACGAAAACAGCCCCTCTGATACACTCGCGCGCACGCGAGGGGTTCTGTTGATAAGCAGGGTGGATTTGACGGGGCACTTCGGGGGTCGAAAGATGGACGAGAGCAATGTAATGATAGGTGACATGAAGAGCAGGAACTCTGCGATTGCGATGGTGGTGCTGATGCTGCTCAGCTCCCAGATGTACAGTCTAATGGACTTTGAGCGTGAGGACCCGGACGAGTCTGTCTGGGGTGCCGTTCCGCAAAGGACAGCCTACCAGCAGATGAACCAAGCATCAGGCCCCGTAGCAGGCGACAGCCAGGGCCAACCGGCCGCAGAGTTCTCCTTCTACGAGGCTAGTTTCACCGACCCCTCCTACCACGACCCCGCATCCATCTACGGCCAAGTCTCCGATCCAGCCGCCCTTGCTCTTGATCCCGGTTACGGCTTCTTCCTCGAGGAGACCCAGACCGAGGACCACGACAACGACGGCATCGATGACCTCAACGATCTCGACGACGACAACGACGGCATCGTTGATCTGATAGAGCGCTTCGACGGGTGCTACGGCACCGACCCCTTCGACCACGATAACGACGGCACCCTCGACGAGTTCGACTGGGATGACGACAACGATGGCATCCTCGAGGGACCAATCGATTACTCGCAGGGAGCAGACCCAAGGAACGTCAGCGCAGACCGGTACGTCGACCCTGACGCTGTTCACCCATGGACTGGAACTCCGGTCGGCATCGGCTATCGCGTCGACCAGAATCCGATGGACCACGACAACGACGGAATCACCGATGAGGACACCGATGGAATTGGGCCGGACTCGTACGACGAGGACGATGACAACGACGGTCGCATTGACCAGTTCAAGTGGCCCTGTGACTTCGACGGCGACGGCTTCCAGGACTACTTCGATCTCGACGATGACAACGACGGCGTACCCGACCTCTGGGACGAGCACCCTTGGGACAGCACGATGACCGACAACATCACTTCCACCGGTGTGTTGTGGGGGGTTCCCAGAGAATGGACCGCGGGTGCCACCACACACAACGTAAACATCGTCAGCTCTGGATACGTTCCGGCAAATCTCAGCATCAAAGCCGGTGACACGGTAGTCTGGACCAACACCGATACGACCGATCACACAGTCACTCACGACGGCCCCACTTTCGATAGCCTACCCATCCAACCTGGCTCTTCGTGGAGCTTCACATTCACAACCGCAGGGACCTACAACTACTCCTGCATGCTACACCCCACGATGACCGGAGTGGTCACCGTGGCAGCCTCTTCGGGTTCTACCACCAGCACATACTCCAGCTTCGTCGGTGGCGTCGACTACGTGCAACGCGAAGCCGCCTGGCACCCTAGGAATCAGACCTTCGATATGATCATCGACGGCGACCTTGACAACGACGGAATACCCAACTTCCTCGACCCGGACAACGACAACGACGGCACTCCCGACTCAGCCGACACCGATGACGACAACGACGGCCTGATGGACATGTACGACGTCGATGATGACAACGACGGAATCCCTGACACCTGCTACCAGATTGACACCAACGGCGATGGGCTGGGCGACTACCCTGTGCCATACACCCAGATTGAGGTCCCAGGGGTGGATTGCGAGATGGACTACGATCGGGACATCGACGATGACAGGTACCGACCGATCGATCAGGACTACGATTTGGTTTGGGACTGGCTGGACCCGGACATGGGGGGAACGGCTCTGCCTGACAACCCCCTCGGGGGCCCTTCGATGAACCCCGACGACATCCCGTTCGACTTGGATGATGATGGTATACCCAACGAGGAGGATCCGTACATGAACTCGACCTACGATGAGGTCCAGAACTGGAACTGCCCGAGCCTCACCAACCCAAATCCGGTCAACTCCCACGAGAACTGCGTCCTGATGCGTAAGTCGTACACAGGAAACAACGACTGGGACGGCGACGGCATTAACAACTGGGAGGACGTAGACGACGACAACGACGGCATACTCGACTGGTTGGACATCGACGAGGACTGCGACTTTGACGACGACAACGATCTCCACCTACTGAACGGCTCGATGTTCCGTGACGACGGCCCCAACCATCTGGATACGGATATCGACGGCGACGGACTGCCGAACGACACTGATTGGGACGACGACAACGACGGAATCTCAGACTACTATGACCCTGATGATGGCAACTGCGGAATCGTCGACTCGGACACGACGGACCCGTTCAACAGCTGGTCCTACTCTCACGGCGATGGCGACCCGATCGACGGCTCTGACGACGGGCAGATCTACGCGGCCGATCTCGGCTACCCACTCTATTGGAACCTGACTTGGATGTTCAACCCGTTCAACCTCAACAACAACTTCGTCCTTGACTACAATGGCTACGTCAACAACAACGGGACCATCACCAACGGCAAGCTCCCTGAGATGTACTGGTATGTCCTCATGAAGTGGAGCCCGTACAACGGTGGCAACTACTTCGACATCGACCTAGACGGCGACTCGCTGGTGAACGGCATCGACACCGACCAAGATGGCGACGGCCTGCCGGACTGGTGGGACCAGGACGAGGGCAACGACGGTGTACTCGATGTCGACGACATCAAGATGGGTGGAACCTTCGATGACGGCACCTGTGGAGCCACCTTAGTATGGGCTATTCTCCAAAACGTAGCTGATGACCATGCCTGCGGACTCGCTTATGCGTGGCTCTATGGATACCCCCTACAGGGAGCAACTCAAACCCAACAAACCATCTACACCTCGCCATACAGCACCAGACCCGATTCCGAGTTTGATCAGGGTGCATACAACGGCAGCAACTCTCAAGGCCAGTGGACATGCAACAAGAACTGCTTCTGGTTCGATTTCTTCGGAAACCAAGACGTAGGTCCGAGCTCCGCAGTCAGTTACAACCAGATCAAGGACAATCGCGACCTGTGGGTGGCGTGGGTCGGCGTGAACAACGGCTTGTTCTCATGGAACTCCGACGGCAACGCCAATATGTTCCCCGACGAGGTTGCCGACCTACTGAACAACGACGTCGATCCTGATGACGACTGCGGGGCCCCGATTGCGGGCAACATGAACCCCCAGTGTATGTTCAATGACACCGCCGATCTCGATGACGACTTCGATGGGATTTACGACCACTGGGACATAGATGACGACAACGACGGCATCTGGGACTACTTTGAGATCGATTCCAACGACGACTGGGACGACGACGCAAACACTGAACCGGAGGGTTCGTTCTTCATCGGCACCAACTGCGAGGATAATGACGACGATGGCACCGATACGGACCCCGATGACGACGGCTGGTTCCAAGCGGTCTGGGACAAAGGAGTTCTAGGCCAGGGGCTTCTTCATCCGAAGTACTACGACGTCGACAACGATAACGACGGGGTCCCTGATGGAGAGGACCCGGACGATGACAACAACGGACTCCTTGACTCCGATCAGGAACTGCTCTGCTTCGTCGGCGAGGAGCAGTCGCCTTGGGACCACGACGACGACGGCATACTCGACTGGTCCGATGACGACTGGGACGGTGACGGACTAGTCAACATCCTCGAGATGGCAACCGCCACGCCGTGGATAACGCCCTGGGATCACGACAACGACGGACTGAGGGACGACGTCGACCTCGACGACGACTCCGACGGCATGCTCGACGAGGACGAGGTAATGCTCTGGCCTTCGAGGTTCGACAGCGAATCGACGAATCCATGGGACCATGATGACTTCGGAGACGGCTCGGGCATATCCAATCCTTCGGATCCTAATACAGGACCCGACGCGAGGGACCAAGACGACGACGCGGACAATCGAACCGATATGGACTGGGACCACCTCGAGGAGGGCTGGACCTCCGATAACTGCACCAATGGTGCCGAATCCAGCGACTGGGACCACGACAACGATTGCATCCCCGACGAGGACGACAAGATACCCACTAGAATATCTATGACCGTGCCTGAGATCCTGTGGCTCGACAACCGCTATCCCGCTAAGTTCAATGGCACTGTGAACTGGCTCGACCCGGTCCAAGGTGTCTTCATGCCAGCATCGGACCTGCCCGTGCAGGTCCACATCGTGTGGTCGAGGAACGGAACCACAGCGGTCGAGACGGTGAACGTGCTGACCGACCAGGATGGCGACTTCATAGTCGGGCAGTTCCTCTTCCCCGAGGATATCCACGTGGGTGACAACACGACCTACCAAGTCTACGCCGAGGTCACGGAGATGTTCGTGCACGACGGCTCCACGACTGAGCCAGTACCGGTCGAAGTGCGGGCGAACACGACCATCGACTATGTCGCTTGGACCTACTTCCGCAGCGATGAGCAACCACTCTTTGTCGACTTCAAGGTACACTACACCGCTGATTGGGAGCGCGGCATCTTCGGAAACAGGCTCACAAACGCCCCGGTCTCGTTCACCATTAGCGGCGGCATCTTCGGAAACACCACTCACCCAACCGTGTTCGACGGCTACGGCTACGGATACAGAGCGGATTCTGGTGGGTGGGTGTCGCTCACGTTCGTGCAGTCGAGCGGCTCACAGGGAGTTTGGAAGCAGGTACAGTGGAACTCGACCATGGACAACGGGGTCGGCAAAGTCCCCGGTGGCTACGAGGAGATAGTGTGGGACAACTTCTCCAAGAGCCACAACGTCATCGGACGCTACAACTACACCAATACCAGCCTTCCAATAGGCGACTACGCGTTCGTTGGCTACTCTAGACCCGACATGGGCGCCGAGTGGCCGTGGCCCTACCTAGAAGGGGACAACACGGACAGCTTCGCCATACGCTCGATGCACAGGATGTACGTCGAGGCAGAGATCATCACGCCATCGATCCGACCGGTCTACTTCTGGGACTCGACCCAGTTTACCGGCTCGTCCTTCGGGGCTTGGAGGGCACTCTTCCACGGCCCGTCCTTAGTCAACGCCGGTATAGACTACGCCGACGCTAGCCGGGGCAAGCCGTACGCCATACTGTGGGACGGAACGCCAGCGGGGCTGACCGGACAGGCCGCCTCCCTTCGCCCGTTCCTGAACACGAATGGCACCCACTGGTTCATCTCGATGCAGAATGGAGGCGACTTCAACGTGCCACCATGCGGTCCTGTCGACCCATTGGATCCCGACAGCGGCGTTCGTTGCGAGATAGTGCCTGAGATGTTCACGGGCGAGGAGTTCAGGGTAATTGGAACCGTGTGGAATCGAACCATGACCGCTTGGCCGCACGACCCGATGGCTCTCCAGGTCGACGTTGATCGCAACGGCGTCTTCGCGGGCTCGCAGGAGACCGGCTTCGCACGAGTACCTCAGATGGTCAATGGTGAGGCCACGTTCGACTACAACTGGACTTGGTACTCGCAGTACTCGGCCGGGGTTTTCGGCATTCGCGCTGACTTCACCAACTCGAACTTCTACTTCACTGGCAACCAGACCTCTGTGCTGGCTCCGACCGGAGCGTACGTCAACGTCTCCGTGATTGGAACCACCGAATTCCAGCTGAACAACATCCCTCGCCTGTACCGTGGACAGAACACCACGATCGAGGCGAGGCTGATTGACAACGCGTACCAACCAGTCCGAGACGCCCCAATCAACTTCACTTGGTCCGCCGATGGCACCAACGACCTGGCCGTGACCGACCACAACGGGGTCTTCTCGGTCAATCTGACCATCGATGATCAGCACGAGTTGGGCAACTTCACGCTGAGCTATTCATACCCCGGTGACCCGATACGGCAGTCCAGCTCCTCGGAGGTTCACCTTTGGGTGGTCTCGAGGACGCTAATCTCGTTGCAGAGTACTACATCGGGCGCCATGAGCAGCGGCGACATCTGGGAGTTCTCGGCACAGGTCACCGATGACAACCGCACGCCCGACCCGACAGTGTTCGACGCAGGACAGGCTCTCGATGGGTGCGGCGTCAACGGCGGTGAGGTTCTCATCATCTTCGAGGGCACTGACTTTGAGGACCGCACCCATCGTCAGATAGTGGAGACCACCTGCCCCAGTGCAGGCTCCATATACCATGAAATCACGCTGGACCCACAGTTGCTGAGAGATGACCCCGAGTCTTTCCTACCCGATGGTTTCGGGCCGGTAAACGTCGTTCTACGATTCGGTGAGAACCTCCCGCATGAGGGCTGCGAACCTCTTGATGACGACATGCTGAGGACCTCGGGAGCGTGGGACCCATGCACTCAGATTCTCAACAGCGAGCACTTCCGAAAGGTGCTACAGTTCAACGCACAGGGATTCTACCTCATCGGTCGAACCAACCTCGTGGTCGACGACCAGATCGTCTATACCTCCGAAATCGACCAGACCACAGGCCAAGCCATCGACAAGCCGATGATAGTAACCGGTCAACTACTCGACGAGCTGGGCGCCAACCTCTCGCACAGGGCCATACGCGTTGAGTACCAGATGCTCAACATGGAGATGGGTAGCCAAGTCTGCATACCGGGCGCGACTGACAACGACGGCTTCTTCGAGATCATCTGCCCGATGACCGGCGTCGAGGCCGGGCAAGCGATGGTGACGATATCGTACGATCCCTACGAGAGCCTCGACAACTGGCGCTACAAGCCCACGAACATCACCAAGATATTCCCAGTGTTCTCAAACTCGACCATGTTGGTGCAAGAGGTAGGCCCGTTCAGGACGGACGTGGACACCTACACCTTCGCCAACGGTTCAGTCTTCCCGGTTCTGTACCTCAAGGAGTCGTTCCACGTCGAGGCTCTGCTCACTCAGACCAACGGCAACCCAATTGGCGGCAAGTGTCTCAACATCTACCTCGACCCACAGACCAACACACGACCGGTCGCGACCGCCACCACGATGGACGGAACCGGTGAGATAGAGTGGTTCTCGGGTGACCCCGAGGACAACCCCAGCAGACGAGGGGTCGAGCCCAATGGCGAGCAGTTGGAAGGCTTCAGAACGGTGCGTGTGGCATACGAGCCAGACAAGGAACTCCCAGGAGGTTGCCGCGCCGAGACCACGCCCGTTGTCAACGGCTCCCACATGGACATCGAGGTGCTGGTGCGCAGCCGAGTCGATATCCTGCTGAAGGATCACTGGGCCAGCTCGGTGGGCTACCAGCCAGGCGATCCCATCGACGGTGCCGTGACCATACTGCGCGACCGGCTTGACCTATCGGTAGAGGGTGAGACGGTGATATTCACCTTCCAGTACTGGAATGGTACGGGCTATGTCACGGGCTTCCCGCCCGTGTACGCTGTGACCAACGAGCAGGGCGCAGCCAACTTCAGCTGGCCCGGCGAGGGCTACTCAGGTGAGGATGTTCCCGGTGAGATAGACTGCGCGGCCGGAGGTCCATGCGTGGTGGACGGCAAATGGAGGGTGCTCGTGCACTTCCAGGAGTCGCCATTCTACGTCGAGGAGTTCCTCAACAGCACGCCCATCATCAAACTCGGTGACGAGCCGGTAAAACAGCAGACCAGCTTCTTCACAGCAAGGGTGACCGTGGTACTGCTCGTCGCCCTGTCTTTCGCTCTGATGATCGGCGCGATCATGTATCGCAACTACGCCGAGCGCAGACGCATCGAAATCATCCGCGGCATACTGACCGACTCCCTGATGTCCCTCAAGGCCTCTAACGACTACATCCAGACCATCTTCAACTGCTACAAGGACCTAGTGAGGTTCTTCAGGTCAAGAGGCGCGATGAAGAAAGTCTACGAGACCACTAGGGAATTCGAGGACGCAATCAACTCGATGCTCGGAGGGGTAGCTCCGCCGGAGGATTTGAACGAGTTCTTCTCAATCTTCGAAGAGGCTCGCTACTCCGACCACGAGATCGGTGCCGACCAGCGTGACAGGGCCATTTCGACTCTGCAGTCGATAGTGAACCACCTGACCGCCGCGTTGGGCGACTCGATGCTTAACAGGACCTACTCAGATGAGTCCGGACTCTATGGCTCTATCACCAAGGCGGGCGAGTTTGTGGACTCCGAGGGCGAGACCCGGATTGCCGGCCTCGACGAGGACAACCCGAACGACGGCTTCCGGATATGATTGGGTAGGAGGCCACCCTACTACCTAGGCGCAGCCCTCGCCCCTTCGGGGCGTCCCGTAGCATTCATAACAGCGCCTCGGGTGGCCGCGCTACCCGAGCAACGTCGAGGGAGTCATATGAGTAAGGACACAAGGAAAACCAATCAGGCCCTAGTCACCCTAATCGGTGATTTGAAGGACCACAGCAGGTCGACCGGTTCTGCACTGTGGCGAGACGTCGCTGCTAGGCTCGAGAGGAGCCGCAGCAACTGGGCCGAACCGAACCTTAGCCGCTTGTCGCGACATGCCGCCGACGAGGACACCGTTCTCGTCCCAGGCAAGCTCCTAGGCAGTGGAGACGTGTCGGGCAAGCCCAGCGTCGCCGCCTACAGGGTCAGTTCCGGCGCCCGCTCAAAGATAGAAGCAGCCGGCGGACGCGTCATGACAATCCGCGAATTGATGGACGAGAACCCCAAGGGCAAGGGGGTGAGGATTCTTGGCTGAGGCAGCAACACTCGTCTACGACGCCACTGACAAGATTCTGGGTCGCCTAGCCAGCCAAGTGGCGAAGCAACTGATTTCGGCCCGAAAGGCCGGCCGCGAGCAGCGAGTCATCATCTACAACGCCGAGCACGCAGTTGTCTCAGGACCGAGGACGAAGGTTCTGGCCGACTACGACAGCAAGTACAAGCTCAATCACCCTAGGAAGGGCCCGTTCTATCCGAGGATGCCCGACCAGATTCTCAAGAGGACCGTCCGTGGCATGCTGCCGTACCAGAAGAACAGCAGCGGTCGCGGTGCCCTGCGCGATCTGAGGGTCATGATAGGTAAGCCAGCTAACCTAGTGGGCGAAGAGCTTCCAGACGGACATGACTGGGGAGATACCGGGGCAATAGAGAGGCCACTACCGCTCAAGTTCGTCCGACTCGGCGAGATCAGCTCGTCACTGGGCGTCGACGCATCCCGATGGGAGGGTGAGTGACATGGCTAGGAAATCCAAGAAGAAGGACTCGGTCAACATGAGTGGCAAGCGCAAGACAGCCATCGCCCGGGCCACAGTGCGCAAGGGCAAGGGACGCGTCCGAATTAACAGTAAGCCGATTCATATCATCGAGCCCGAGCTCGCACGCCGGAAGGCGCTGGAACCGGTCCAGATTGCCGAGGCCATGAACCGTCTAGCGGACGTGGACGTGGCAGTCGATGTCCGGGGTGGCGGTCAGATGGGACAGGTCGATGCGATTCGCACTGCCATCGCCCGGGGACTGGTCAAGTGGAATGGCGGCGCCGAGGGCGATGACGAGGAACTGCGCGATGAGTACCTCAGGTTCGACCGCAGTCTGCTCGTCAATGACCCACGGCGCAAGGAGCCGAAGCATCAAATGGGACGCGGTGCTCGAAAGAAGTGGCAGAAGTCGTACAGGTGATGAAACATGTTGATTCCAGTTAGGTGTTGGAGCTGCGGAAAGGTGATTGCACACGTCTATGAGCAGTACAAGCAGGCAGTCGACGGCGGCGAGGATCCTCAGAGTACCCTCGATGACCTAGGCATCAAGAGGTATTGCTGCAGGAGGATGTTCGTGGGGCACGTCGACCTCATCGACGACATCGCACCGTTCAGCATCGCCAGAGAGCAGTAGCCCTCCGACAGGGCTTTGACCGATTCCCCTCTCGCTTTGAGAGCCCAAGGGGCCTGTAGGTTAGTTTGGCCTATACTTCGCGGCTGGGGGTCGCGCGACCCAGGTTCAAATCCTGGCAGGCCCACCACTTTTGCTTCACTCCAACTCAAGTTTACAGAAAGTAGGAGCCCTACGGGCTCCTAAACCGCAGGTTGAAGGCACTAGGCCACCTTCACGTACCATGGCAGCGGAGCGGCCAAGCGAAGGTGGAGAGCAGGCGCTGGTGGACTGGCTGGCCGAGCAGATAGCCCATCACTCGAATCTCTACTACAACGAGGCCAGCCCGGTGCTGTCCGATGCCGAGTTCGACGAACTCTGGGACGAGCTCAGCAGGCTGGATTCCGAGCACCCCCAATTGAGGAAGGTCGGTTCGGACCCGCCTCCTGGCTCAATCAAGGTCGAGCACCTATTCTCCATGCTCAGCCTCGACAAGTCGAGTACCGAGGAAGAGGTCGCGCACTTCGTCACCGAGACCACAGCCCAGAGCCGCAGGTTCGTGTGCCAGCCAAAGCTCGACGGTTCCGCGCTTTCTCTGGAGTACCGCCGGGGGCGTCTGGTCAGGGCTGCCACCAGAGGCAGCGGGACCCGTGGAGAGGACGTGACGGCAAACGTCCGAAAGATTCCAAATGTCCCGGAGTCACTCAACTGGGAGGGCGACTGCCATGTCAGGGGCGAGGTGGTAATGCCTCTGGACACCTTCAGAGAGAGTTACGCGGAGGTGGCACCCAACCCTCGGAACTTAGCTGCAGGTTCACTCAGGCAGAAGCATGCCGACGCCGGCAAGGGCAGGGCCGAGGACCTCGTCTTCCTCGCATACGGGGCCGAGTTCCCATCGGGGGTCTCGAGGCACCCCGATAGCCCCGAGCCCCCATCGTTTGAGTACGACTCGGAAACCATCACGTGGTTACAGGGAGAAGGCATAGAAATTGCCGGGAACGAGGTCGTCGGTGGCTCAGACGACGCCACCACCTGTACGGCGATCATGGAAGTCGTCGATAGGTGGACAGAGGCTAGAGAGAGAGCCGATTGGGAGATTGACGGCATCGTCATCAAGCTCGACCGCCTGACCAAGCGCGAACTGCTCGGGATGACCGCGCACCACCCCCGTTGGGCCCTGGCATGGAAATTCCCACCTGAGGAGGCTACCACCGTGCTGATGGACGTCGAATGGCAGACTGGTAGGACGGGCAACGTGACCCCGGTCTCCAGGGTGGCTCCCGTGATGGTCTCGGGCGTCACTGTGGAGAACACCACCCTGCACAACAAGGGCGAAGTCGAGCGACTCGAAATCACCGTGGGCGACAGGGTGAGGGTGGTCCGCAGGGGCGACGTCATCCCGAAGATAGTCGAGGTGTTGGGTCCGGCGAGCGCTTCTGACCTAGAGGGAAGGCGGCACTCCGACGGGACCGCCTTCGGGGAGGGGCTGCCCGAGCGCAGAGCGGTCAATGTACCCGTGGAGTGCCCACGTTGCTCCACTCGACTGATTGAGGATGGAGCCTTCATCCGATGTACCAATCTCGACTGCCCCTCAAGGCTGGAGAGGACAATACTGTACTGGTGCAGGCATCTAGAGATGGACGGGATCGGCGAGAAGCTGGCTGAGCAGCTTAGCTCCACGGGTTTGGTGAGGACGCTGGCCGACCTGTACAAACTCTCTCACAGCGACATCGCAGGTCTCGAGAGGATGGCCGAAAGGTCGGCGAGCAACGTAATCGACGAACTCGAAGCCACACGCAGCATGACGCTCAGCACCTTCATCGCTGCTCTGGGCCTACCGAGAATAGGTCCTGAGATAGCCTCGGTGATTGCAGCCGAAGTGTGCAGCCTCGAAGCGCTCCTTGAACTAGTCGAGAAGAAGGATGAGGAGGCAAGCAGCGACGACGATGGCAAGCCGAACAAGCACAACGCGGCGATTGGCAGACTCATTGCCATCGATGGCGTGGGCGTGACGGTCGCGAATCTGCTCCTCGATGGCTTGCACACCCGCTCGAACATCGTGGCGGAACTGGCTGAGGAACTCGATATCACCGAGGAGTCACCCAAGCAGGACTCAGGCCCGCTTTCCGGCCAGACCTTCTGCATAACCGGCACCCTGAGCCGCCCGAGGAAGGAAGTAGCCCTCTCCATCAAGGCCGAGGGCGGCAAGGTGGTCTCATCGGTCTCCGGTAATCTGGACTACCTAGTTGCGGGTGAATCAGCCGGATCCAAACTGGAGAAGGCCGGAAGACTCGGTGTTAAGGTCCTCACCGAGGCCGAGATTGCCGAAATGACCGGCATGGATCCGCCTGCAGTTCGCCAGAGTTCGCTTGAGGACTTCTAGCCGTACATTGAGCCCATCGAGTCCCCTGAATCAGCAGGTGGATTAAGGTGGACAGCCATCATCTCGCGAATCTCCCCCTCTATCCTCTGAGCCTCTGCTAGGAGTGGCTCTGGGTCTAGGTGAACGGCAGGAAGCAGGTCATCCAGACACTCGATGATGCGGGCAGCGGCTCTAGCGTCAGGCAGACTTCCACCTATCTCTCCGTCGGACTCGGCTAGGATTGCCATCACGTCAACCCCTCTCCTCCTGCTCTCACCCATCATGACCCCGGTGATGCCTCCGACGACACCTTGCTTCAGCAGAGGCACCCCCAATCCCTCCAGAGTCTCGTGCGAGGCGTCGGTGGAGCCGATTCCGAGCAGAGTCTCGTCGGTCTGGTCATCATCAAAAATGGAGTGCTGCTGTCCAATTCCCTGTGCGTACGAGTCAATCAGCATCGTAGCACCAACCCCGTTTTCGGTGCACCAGTCGAGCAAGGTGTCAGCCAGGGGAAGGTTCAGCTCAGGGAGGACTTGAATTTCGGATGCTATCAGGACGACCTTGTCACATCGCTCCATGTTGCATATTGGCTCGCCCGAGTAGAACCTCATCGGAGGCAGTGGCTTGCCATCCTGAACTAGGCAGACCGGAGGGAGCTTAGGGTGTCTGACACCTCCGACCAATTCCAGATCCAACTTGTCGACTAAGTAGTGTGCCACTATGCTGCTGACGAAACCAATGGAGGGGAAGCAGCTGACGACTAGAGCGCCGCTGGCGTTCATCCCCGAGTCAACTTCGACCCTCGGTCCCTCTGTCATGTGGGCCAATGCTGCAACGATGCTGTTAACCGTTGTCACGCCCGGACCCAATAGAGGGGAGTGACTTGGAGGAAGGGTTCAGCGCACATCAACTCTCTCCGTCATCGTGGAACCGCTACGAGGACTGCCCCCGCAAGTACTGGCTCTCGCGACAGCGACTGCCTCGCAAGGCCAGCATGCCCGCAGCGATGGGCACTGCGGTGCACAATTCGGTCGAGGACCTGTGCAACCTCGACCTCTCCGACAGGGATGACTCCGAGGACGGCTGGCTCCCCCCGACGGCCAAGGCGGTCCTCGACCGTCACTGGGCCCTTGAGCGCGACACCTTCCTCGCGACACCTCGCCATCCTAGGTGGAAGGACGAGATGATTACCAAGGCCCATGACGGCCTAGTCGGAGCACTCAACATCCTGTTCTCCAAGGCCAACATCGGCAAGGTCGGGCTCTCGGAGGTCACGATAAGACAGTGGAAGCAGGTGCAAGACATCGTGCTGGCTAACGAGGGGACACTGGTGTCCGAGTGTGGCCGCCTGATGGGCCGCCTCGACCTACTGATTGCAGATCTCGACGAGAACGGCGAATCAAAGGGCTGGATAGTCGCCGACCTGAAGACCGGTAATCCGCCCAAACTGAAACTCAACGAGAAGGTTAGCCGACAACTCAGGTTCTACCGTGACCTGTTGGTGGAGATCAACCCCGACCACCCTTTGGTGCACGCCGAAGGTTGGTATTCGTCTAACCAGACGGTGCATCGCGCCGACGGACCCTCAGTCCTCGACGACGCCTTCGCCGCTTGGGAGGGGATGAGGCCTTCTGAGGATCCTCTAGAAGCCACTCCGGGAGAGGTCCAGTGTGGGTTCTGCGAGTGGAAGGCGTGGTGCCCAGTGTGGTGGAGTGCAAGGAGGGACGGAACCCTGCCTCCGGGGAGCATGTTCCGCGACGAGGTGGTCAGTGCGATCAAGTTCGACCCCGAATCCGGAGCTGCTCTTTTTGAGCGCATGCCACCAATAGGATCCGATGGCGAGCTGGCGCATTCTGACCATCGATTCGGAGCCATTCTGCGCGACCAAGCACTCGACCAGATGCGTGAGTTGATGGACTCGGGCTATGAGGGAGGAATCTTCCTCGGCAGCGTCAGGGTCGATGGCAAGATAGTCCACCTCGGGGACTGGTGCGAGGTCCTCCCGTGGACACCCCTGCTCAAGTCAATCAGAGAATGAGTCGAGCAGGTCGTCGACCGAGCCCTTGAACCTGTCAGGGTATGACTGCATAATCCTCCACAGGAGCAGCAGAGTCGCGCCGGCATCGACATCGGCGCGATGACTCCTGTCCATGCCGATGCCGAACCTGTGGCAGAGGTGCCCAAGCGTATGCCGACCCGGAATCCGCAGCCTCCTCGCCAGCACCAGGGTGTCTATGATGGCCCTCGGTCGCGGAGTCTCGACGCCAGCACGCATGCACTCCATCTCAAGGAAGCGCCAGTCAAACTGCAGCACGTTGTGCCCGACGATGACCGAGTCCTCCATCATCGAGGAGATTCCGAGAACGTGCTGGGCAAATTCCCCCGCATCCCTGACGTCTGCATCTGTTATGCCATGCACCCTCGTGGTCTCGGGGGGGATTCTCACCCGGGGGTTGACCAGCGACTGTAGGTTGACGTGACTGCCATCGGTATCACTACCAATCAGGGCGAATTGCACAATTCTGTCGGACCTGTGGTCGAAACCCGTGGTCTCGAGGTCGAAACCGAGTACCCTGTAGCCAGTAAGCATCGTGTCAGACACACCACCCGCTGAGTGACACCGCCCATGAACTCTCGTAAACAGTCTGGCAAGGAGCCTGTTTCCAACAGCCCTATGAGCGGCAGGTTCGGCAGTATAGTCATGGATGGAAGGACACGCGCGATGTCGACCGTGATAGCGCTACTACTACTCTCCTCCACTTTAGTCGGCTGTTCAGGCCTGAGTTCGACCACTCCGAATGCCAAGATTAGCTCCGACCAGCAGCAGATCAACGTCGGCGAGACGGTGAACTTCGACGCTAGGGAGTCGTCCACACCCGAGCCCACCTTCATCGACGAGTACCGCTGGAACTTCGGTGACGGCCAGACCCGAGAGACCAAGCAGGGGATAGTGAGCCACACCTTCGAATCCGCAGGAGACCACGAGGTCGAGGTCACGGTAATCAATGACAACGGTGAGATTGACAGGGCCTCCCTGACCATCTTCGTGAACTCGCCCCCTAGCATCGAACTCGTGATGCCCACCTACGTCCGAGCAGGCGAGACCGCCAGACTCGACGCCAGCGATTCGACTGACCCGGAGGGGGCCGCTGTCGAGTTCATGTGGGACTTCGACCTAGGCACCGACTCCGACGGTGATGGAGAGAAGACCAACGACGCCGACGCGACCTCGCCCTACGTCGACCTGATCATTGACAACTCCGGCAACAGGACCGGTTCAGTATCTGTGATTGACGACAAGGGGGCCATGAACACCCAGACATGGAGCCTGATGGTGATTTCTAGGACGTTCAAGGTAGTATGGGAGGAGCAGCACCTAGAGGTGGAGTGGTCGGGTTATCTGGAGCAAGGACAGTTCATCGAGTTGGAGCACGATCCAGGAGAAGGTGCGCGAATCATTCAGGTTAACGCAACCCTCACTCTAGCACGGGACCTGCTTCCGATACAGTGGCCCGAGGACAACTTCACACTCTCCCTGAACGTCCCCGCTTCAGGTTGGAACATCTTCGCTTCGACCACTCACGACAACATCACGGAGAACGCCAGTGCCAGTATTGACAGGTCTGACATGAATTCAATTCCCGAGAGCGGGTACACCATCACCGCGGATTCGTCCGAGGGCTTGGTCGAGGCCCTGTTGAACGAGCCTGGAGAGAGATTCGGTCAAGGCACTTGGTATTGGATGATAACCGCCGATGAGTGCGACCCCGACCTTCCGGTGGACGATGTCGATCCAGATCAGGGCAACGACTGGGAGCTAATGGTCGAGATTGTCATACTGGTCCCCCGTGTCAGCGAGATTGGCGTATGAGGCGCTCGGACTGCAGTGCGAAGGGCTTTGAACTCGGCAGCGATGGCGCTGCATGGTCAAGTCGATGGAGATTACAAAGGTCTCCATTCGCAACCGACTCGTGGTCGATGCGGAGGTCTTGATGGGTGATCCCAAGGACCACGACTTCTCACCCAGAGCGGACATAGAGGGCAGCACTCTCAGCCTGCGCAACGAGGGCGACGAGGGCGCTGCGACTTCGATAGAGCTGGACTCCGAGCAGATGAACGCCGCCGAGAGGGATCGTATGCTCGAGCTCCGCGTCAAGTTCGCCGTCGAGGGCATGCACGGGGTGTTGACTCACAAGACCAAGAACACGAGGATTGCTCCCAACGCTAAGAAGCTTGCAGAACCACGCTGGAAGACAGTGCTCCCGCTAAGCATGTGATGCTTCAGATACCGTCGGGGTTAAACAGAAGACTCCGCTCGAAAAAGCGCTGGACCCATAGTGTAGCCTGGATATCACATGAGCTTGCGGAGCTTGTAACCCGTGTTCAAATCGCGGTGGGTCCGCCATTGAGCGACGGTGTGCAGCAGCGACCGGTTCAATTACCGAGCGGCCTTGGATTGGTCACTGGACCCATAGTGTAGCCTGGATATCACTCTAGCCTCCGGAGCTGGAAACCCGTGTTCGAATCGCGGTGGGTCCGCCACTGGGGTAAGCGAGCGTTCAAGCATGAGCCCCCCGAGGCGCCATCATGGCATTCACCTCACAGCGCCGCGTCGACTTCCCGATGATTGACATGGCTCGAATCATCTACTACCCTCAGTTTTGGGACCTAGCGCACCGGTTCTACGAAGAGTCATGGGAGCACTCATGTGGGATGCACTACAACACCATCTTGCATGAGCACGGTCTTGGTTTCCCTCTGGTTCATAGTGACGCACAGTTCCTCCACCCGCTGGCGTACGGCGACACAGTCCACTGCACCATCACAGTCCCACGTATCGGCAACACCTCGATCTCATGGCGCTACGAGTTCCACAACCAGAACGACGTACTGTGCTGGACCTCAGACCAAGTCACAGTCTGTGTCGACATGAACGACGTCAAGGAGAAAGTAAGAGTTCCCGACTGGATGCGCGAGGGGCTGGCGAAGCTGGCACCCGAATGACTACTGCCTCGGCCACTTCTTGGCGAGCGCTTTACTCAGCGATTCATCCATAGTCGCATCCCACCAGTTGGCACCCCTCCAGATCGCGTACTTGCCCCTGATTCCCCGCATATCGGCGCCATCTAGACGAGCTCCCTGTAGGTTGGAGAGCCCGAGGTTCGCCTTGATCATCCTCGCACCGCGCAGGTCAGCGCCATCGAGAGCCACCTTCTTCAGATTGGCACGCTTCAACGATGCGTCACGGAGGTCGCTGCCGGAGAGATTGGCTCCCTCGAGGTCGGCGCCGTCGAAGATGGAACGACGCAGGTCGGCTCCGGAGAGGTCCGCTCCACGCAGGTCGTGACCGACGTGTGAGGTGTAGGACAGGTCCTTGGCGGATTCAGACACGGGCTCAACTCACAGCGACATGTTTTCGAGGTGGTCGAGGCCGGCATCGGTGAGTACCACGAAGCGATTCTTCTCCGGTTGGTCCCCGGGGTACTCTAGAAGCGCCGAACCCCCTTCCAGCATTCTGTTGATGTACAGCGAGAGATTCCACTTCCCGACCTCGTCCTCGCCCCACTTCTCGCTCTGGACAATCAGCTTCTTGACCTCCCTCGGGGGAGTATCCGCTTCCTTTTCCACCGACCTGAGGTAGTGAATTGCAGCGAGTATGACATCGCTCTTCTTCTCGATGCTGCAGGTATCGATCAGGCGTCTGAAAGCCGAACCTCGCTCTGGGATGCCGGACTTCAGCGCCACTTCACGAGCGCGCCCTATGGCCTCCTGCCTAGCTTGACGTATCCTCGAGAGAGTCGACTGCCAGGTGTCCTGCTTGGTGATGTTGAGCCACGCGTCGTCGACTTCCCTAGCCGAGCCCGCGAGGTCAATCTCCTCGGTTCCTGCCTTGATGTAGATTCTGCCCACGCCGCTGCTGCCGACCTCAGCCATAGGACTCGCAACGCTTCATCGGTGTTAATTTGTCGCAGCGTTCCTTTACAGTGAGAACCGCCAATCAAGAGGAATCCGGGCCTCTCCCAATCGTGGGATTCAATAATCCTCGGTGGGGGGGCAGTACAATGGACGAGTACACGAGCGGTGCCTACCCCCTCGTACTGCATGCCGATGCAGACCCTAGTCGCTTGGGTGGTACCGCCATCTGTGGGTTCTCAACCGTGGGCTCAGTTGGGGTCATAGCCACCTCACATCTCATCCAGACTCTGGAACTCAGCCCCATGGGGACCGTGATGCACCCCAAGTTCCCGGCAATCGCACTGATTCACGACGCAGTGCCCAAGCACCCGGTTAGGGTGTATCAGGGCGACGGCCTCGGCGTGTTCACCGCCGAGATACAGTTCCCCAGCGAGAACGACGTCTACTTCGGCGAGACCGTCATGGAGTGGTTCACCAAGGGCGGTTTCGACCGGCTCATCGTGATTGACGGTGTGGTCAGCAACGATCTCGGCATCAAAGAGGACAGCGATTTGTGGGGGGTCGCGTCAACCCGTATGAGTCGCAACCAACTCGATGATGCTGGCATCCAGCAGATCCAGCAGGGAATTGTCTCCGGCATCGCCGGCTATCTAATTGCAGAGGGCGAGCGCAGGGGGCTCGACGTAACCGCCCTGCTGGCCGAGTGCAATCCCATGTACCCCGACGCGAGAGCCGCTCTCATAGCGGTGGAGGGGCTGAGCGAGCTGATGGATTACGAAATACCAGTGCAGGGGCTGCTCGACGACGCTCGGAACATTGAGGAGAGGGTCAGGGAGGCGTTTGAGAGGGCCCAGGCGATGGCTCTACCGGCGCCCGACTCGGAAGATGACGATGACGACGTCCCAATGGTCTTCTGACTAGTAGAACGGATTCGTCCCAGCCGCGTGATCGGTCGCGTCCACGACCTCGGAGACCCCGGGTACGTTGTCCTTGATCATCACCTCGACGCCCTGCTTGAGTGTCACGTCCACCATTCCGCAGCCCTGACAGCCTCCACCGAACGCGATAATCGCCTTGCCATCGTCCACTCCAATCAGGTCGACATGACCTCCGTGCGAGGCAACCACTGGATTCACCTCGTTGGCGATAATCTCGGCGACGGCCTTCGACAAATCATCCACCCAGAGCGGGTTGGGGTTTTCGAAGCTGAAGCCACCTCCCATCAGGGTCTCCTTGTAGTCGATGGTGGCACCTTCGAGGTACTGAACACTCCTCGCTGCGACGAGAACCCTCATTCCCTCTATCTCCAGATCGACGTCGTCGTCCTTACGGTCGTCCGAGCCAACGAATTGCAAGTCGTACTGGAAGCCGTTGGGACCCCGGCCGACGATCTCGACCCTGAGAAGCAAACCACTCGACTCATCTGCCTGCTCGGCGAACTGGTCTAGCATCTCTCGTGCTTTCGGGCTGATGCTCAGCATTTCTCTCGTGACCGGCTCGTATTTCCCTCTTTTCAACCTGTCCGAGCGCAGGCAACCCTCATCACCGAGTCACGCCACGCCGAACCGTGTTTGATTCGGGTGTCGTGGACAACCTAGGCAGACCTCTCAGGGACCTGAGGATATCCGTCACGGACAGGTGCAACTTCAGGTGCAGGTACTGCATGCCCAGAGAACGCTTCGGCGAGGAGCACACCTTTCTCCCTCGCAGAGCTTACCTGTCGTTCGATGAGATTGAGAAGGTCGTACTCGCTTGCAAACCCCTCGGCCTTGAGAAGGTCAGGATTACCGGAGGTGAGCCGTTACTCCGCCCCGATCTGCCCGATCTGGTTTCTAGGCTGAGTGCTGCGGGGGTCGAAACGGCACTGACCACTAACGCCTCACTTCTGTCAGGTCAGGCAGAGAGGCTTGCTGAGGCCGGGCTCGACAGAGTCACAGTGAGCCTCGATGCGCTCGACCCCAAGACCCACGCCCAGATGACGGACAGCAGCATCCCCGTGGAGGCCGTGCTGGACGGGATTGAGGCTGCGGTCCGAGCAAATCTATCTCCCGTCAAGGTCAACTGCGTGGTGCAGAGGGGCGTTAACGAAGGCGAGATTTCCCCTCTCGTCCGCAGGTTCAGGGGAACGGGGGTCACTGTTCGATTCATCGAGTACATGGACGTCGGGAGGACCAACGGCTGGCAGCTCGGACAGGTCGTTCCAACTGCAGACGTCATAGCGTACCTCAAGGAGGAATTCGAGTTGGAACCGGTCGATTCGCAAAGGCCCAGCGACGTCGCTAGTCGGTGGGCGCACTCCGATGGCTCGGGGGAGGTCGGATTCATTTCCTCGGTGAGCGAGCCATTCTGCGGCGACTGCGTGCGTGCGCGGCTGTCAGCTGACGGTAGACTTCACACCTGCCTGTTCGCTTCCGGGGGACACGACCTCAGGGCCATCATCCAGAATGGGGCCGATGGAGAGGCTCTCAGCGATGCCATAGCAGCGATATGGTCGAGGCGAGATGATCGCTACAGCGAACTGCGCTCAAAGAGGACCGCGGTTTTGCCAAGGGTCGAGATGTCCTATATCGGAGGCTGAAGGTTCAGAGCCGCTCTGGCAATCTCGACCCAAGGCGCATCTGTCCTGAATGCCGGCTTGCCATAATGCGCAACCGCCGCACGGCTCCCGGTCTCGCACAGCGCCGTCACCATCCCCGATGGACTGGGAGGCGAGCCCGAGCCGAGCCAACTCGCCAAATCGTCGACCAGAATCAAGTGTGGCGCGTCGATTACCTCCGCCTCTCCCGAGATGTGCCTGACGCTGCGAGCCACCCTCCTACGCTCTCGCTCGAAGTCCCTGTCCGACCAGCCTACCGGATCGTCCTCGACATCGCTGGGACCGCAAATCCCGAGCGCGCGCTCCTCAGTCATGGATGCCATGGCGTCACTTTGCCCGAGTGAACCGATCCACATCGGCCCTGACACCCGCTTGTCGGAACGGTCGATTGGATGGGTGAGGGGGAGCATGCAATGCATGGGTAGCGAATCCAACTCAGTGTCCGGATGCATCCCGGCTTGTATCGACGAGGAGACCTCCTCAACGGTCGGGGAAGCCACCCTCCATCCGAGCGACTCCTCGACCTCGTTGGCCTTCTCCACGCTCCGTCGAACGCGTACCGAGACCCTGAGGTGGTGAGACTCCCAGACCGACAGGAGCGGTTCGATTGCACGCTCATGCCGAGCAGCCGTCCTAGCTACCGTCGCCAGCAGCACCCTGAGGCCGGAGTCATGAGCTAGGCCATCGGTCCTCACACGAGCACCGTAGCGGCGCAGTAAAGCGCTTTTCGAAGAGCCGGTGAGAGCCGCGCTATCGGTCGCGCTAATCTCGGCCACGCCCCTCTTGGCGAGGGACTGGATGGCGGTGTCAAGGAATGGGAGCGGGGACCCATACGGATCGATGTCGACCCAGTGCCGGCCATGTTCCAGCACGCTCTTGCGTAGGTCGCCCAGATGAGGCAACAACTCGCCCTCGCCGTGCTCAGGCGGGAACTCCTCGTGGCAGCGCATTGCCCATTCGAGCGCCACTGGGTCCATGTCACCCATCGTCGCACTGATTCTAGCCGCGCTCTGTGCAGGCAACTCGTTCAGCCAGCGCCTAGCCCGCAGTCCGCTTGCCGACAACCCATCCAAAGCGTAAATCGCCCCTTCTCCGAGCAGCCCAGCCTCTATGCAGTGTTGCAGCAACAGCACGCTGCGGGTACGATTTCCCGACATAGCGGGGTTGTGGAACACCGCACCCTGACCCTTCGCAGCCGGCCCCGGTCCCGATTCACTAGGGTCTCGAGATAGCCTGCACAGGGTGCGACCCTCCCGGTGCAGCACTCCGGGCCAGTCCTCGAGCTCGGATGCAACCATGCTGGCCCGAGATGATTATCCCACAAGGCATTGACGACGCGAGGCGCGCTAGTAGTGCTCGAAGACGACACTGGGGTCGGAGTGAGTGACTATTCTTCCGTTATCGTTCAGACTTCCGACTCTACGAGTCCCGGGAAGCCTCTGCGACAGCCATTCAGATACCGATTCGGCAGCGCTCTCAGAGACGGCCAGCACCATCCCCATCCCCATGTTGAAAGTCCGGTGCATCTCCCTGCTATCGACCGAGCCAACCTCGGCTATCCACGAGAACTCAGGATGCACTGGCAACGGGTCGTCGATGTGCCAACCGAGACTGCCATGCAGCCTCAGCAGGTTCGAGAGACCGCCCCCGGTGATATGCACCATCGCCTTGAGGTTCCCGGAAGAGCATGGCCCATTGCCCTCCCGGCAAGCCAGTACCAAGTCAACGAGCGGATTAACGTAAATCCTAGTCGGATTGAGTAGGACCTCACTCAGGGAAATCTCGTCGGCACCCAACCATCTAGCTATCCGTCCGTCGTCATCCACATCGAATGGAGCAAACCCATCTAGAGATGCTCCGGATCGCTCAAGCACCGCTCTCACTAAGGTGTACCCGTTGGAGTGGATGCCGCTGCTTGGCAGACCGATCATGACATCCCCAGTCTCTAGTGCATCCCCTGTGATGGCGTGCCCTGCAGGGAACCAGCCGAGCGCCGTACCGGATAGGTCGAGTTCAGTCACGATGCCAGGCAGAGTCGCCGTCTCCCCTCCCGCTAGGGTTACTCTGGCCAGCCTGCATGCCTCAGCGAGCGAGGAACCCAGCGCCGAGTGAACCTCGGGGTCGGTCTCCGGAACCGCGATGTAGTCAACGAACGCTAGCGGTTCCGCGCCAACGCAGATGAGGTCGTTGACGTTCATGGCAACGCAGTCAATCCCAACACCTTGCAGCCATCCCGCCTGACTGGCCAACTGCAGTTTCGAGCCAACCCCGTCAGTCGCCAGCGCGAGCCTAGAATCACCGAACTCGATGATGCCCCCGAATCCCCCCGGCAGAGGGACAGGAGCGCCCCTCTCGCCGGGTGCCCTCACCGACGATCCCAGCGCTTCCACTAGGCTGGCTATCGCACGTCCCTCGGCATCGATGTCGACACCACTGGAAGCGTAGTCCATGGGCTCGTCTTCCACATTCGCACCGGATGAGTAGCACCCCATCATCCTCACTATCGAGGATTTACTCACAATATGCCAAAAAACCGCATTACTGCAATAAATTGGCCGTTTATCGCCTAATCGGTTTACCTTTGGTAATACTCGCGAATCTCTATAACCGGTATACATCGTCGCGGGCGGCACTGGAGCGTGAGTTACGCTATGAAAAACAACAGAAAAATAATTGCAATGATGCTTACCCTGAGTATGCTAGCGGCTGCGTTCGCTGGTTGCCTAGGGGGAGATGATGAGCCCGAGCCAGAGCCCGAATGGTCTCTGACCGCTGCTCCGGACGTCAACCCTGTGTGGGTTGAGTCTGGATGGGACCCCATTATCCCCAACCTGAATGCCGGCGAGATGTGCGAAGCTATCATCTCGGCGATGACGAAGACGGACGAGCGCGACCAAGTTGTCGACTTCACCAGGGCCTACTACACAAGTAGCCAGGGTGTAATCGGTGGCTCCGGTGCCGCAGCTATCTCTGCCGTTGGCGACCTGAACATGGCGGGCACGACAATCGGACTACAGTCTGGGACAACCTCAGACCTGTACGCTGCCGATAATCTGGCCGCAGCCACAATCAGCGCTTACGAAGACTTCCCGTCAGTTATCGCCGCTTTGAATAACGGCGACGTGGATTACGCCATGGGAGACGCACCTGTTCTGTCTCTAGAGGGCGACCTAATGGTCACCTTCTCGGACGAGAACTTCGGTCTAGCCGTCCGTGAGGACTCCGGAGAGCTTCAAGCTGCTCTGGATGTCGCTATCGGCGCTGTTGTCGCCTCCGGAGAGTACGACGCCATTTACGGCGCTTGGTTCGACGGAGCTGTCACACTTGCTGATGACACAACGGCTGACACAGCTACAGCATACCCGACCCCCTCTGAGGGAAGCGACCTGACCCAGGTCCTTGAGTCCGGAGATCTGAGGCTGTGCACTGACCCGTTCTACCCGCCGTTTGAGGCATACGACGCAGACGGTAATGTGGAAGGCTTCGACGCTGACATGGCTGACGCCATCGTCGACGAGATCGCAGCCCACTACATGGGAACGGAGAACCCGATGTTCCAGGCACCTGTCTCAGCGACCACCAAGATTGGTCTGCTGAACCCGCTAACAGGCCCGATCGCGGTTTACGCACCACCCTTCACATGGGCTGCGCAGGCCGCGATTGATGACCTGAACGCGGCTGGCGGAAACTTCGAACTGGTCGAGGCCGACTCTGGCTGCAGCGGCGATGTCGCTTCTGGAGCCGCCCAGTCCCTAGTGGACGCGGGCGTTGTCGGTGTCGCAGGAGCTGCCTGCTCCGGCGCCTCAATGGCTGCTAACGCGGTCCTGAACGCTGCTGGTGTTGTGCAGGTCTCGTACGCGAGC
>JASMMD010000012.1 GCA_030748335.1 Candidatus Thalassarchaeum sp.
CACTGTACTACAATACTGAGGATCCTAGCGAAGTCCAAGTTGATAACCCTTGGGGCGAGGTTTTCGGCCTCTTTTTGTGTGGATTAATACAACTTATCCTCTTGATTGTGGTCCTTGTACTGGCCTATAACGATGTAGGAGGTAATAGCGTGAGTTTCTCGTCAGGGAGTGGTCGGTACTACGACGACCCAGGTTACTACGACCGGCCTTGGCACAGGAGACCATGGTTCCACCGCAGACGCCATTACTACCGACACCGCGGTCATCACCGCAGAAGCAGTAGAGTCACTAGGAGCTCTGGTGGACGCAGGTCCGGTGGCGGCGGCAGGTCCGGTGGCGGTAGTTCCGGTGGCGGCGGCAGGTCCGGTGGCGGCGGTCGTGGCAGATGATTGCTCGACCCAAGAATGAAATCCACCCGTCCCCTTAGGTCAATTTGATGGAAGAAATGTGGAGCGGTGCGCCTCATCTCCCAGAGGCCAATGCTGAGGAGCTTTTTGTTGAAGTCGCTCCGAATATTTCGGTAAGGGTCCTACGGTGGGTTCCTGTCGATTCATCTGCAGCCTCTTTGGATCCTGCTGTGGTCGTTCCTGGCTGGGGCTCTGTCTTCGAGGGTTGGCGACCGCTTCTGACCGAGTGGGTTTCTCGCCGGCCTATTGTCTACATCGAGACGCGCGAGAAGAAGAGTGCCCGGATTACTAGGAAGGTGCGGCGCGAGGACTTCGAGATGCGGCATCACGGTCACGATGTCGCCGCAGTTCTAGACGAGTTTGGTATCGATTCGTCGGAGGTCGACTGGTTCTCGTCATCTCTGGGCGCTACCCTCCTCATAGATGCATACCAGAACGACGTTCTAGCGGGGCGATCCTCGATCCTTCTCGCACCGAACCCGGACTTCAAATTCCCACTATGGGCCAGAATACTGCTCAAAATGCCGTTGCCGAAGTTCATCCACCCGGCTCTGGTGCGATTCGCGGTCTTGGTCGTAGAGCGCAGGACCAAGGAAGAGGGGCAGCGGATTCGCTATCGAAGGGCCCTGATGTCTCAGGACCTCGAAAGACTGCTGCTGAGTTCTAGGGCGAACATCAGATACAGTCTACCACAGGACCTCTCCAGGGCCTCAGTGCCCTGCGCAGTTATGACAGCGAAGTCAGACACCCTGCATGGCTTGGACAAGGTCCTCGACATCGTAGATAGGTTGCCTAACGCAGTACTGATTGAAGTCCCGAGTAATCAGTACGCGCACGAGGCCGACGTCTTAGCGGAGATAGAGGAATTCCAGTCTTCGATAGGGAATTAGCCCGATTTGGGTAAGCGATTGCCTGATGAAGGGTAGTTGAGCCGGGCGGGTTGAGCAGTATGCGCGAACAGTCCTCTTCGTTCGATGTCGCCCGCATCGTGCGTGAGCTTTCCGAATTGGTAGGGGCACGCGCACGGAAGGCGTATCAGCCGCATTACGAGCAGGTGGTCCTGAGGCTGAACCGAAAGGGGGTGCCTTCTACAGACCTAGTCATCGTCAGGGGACGCAGGGTCTACACTTCGCAGCGCGATCGGCCGATGCCCTCGAAGCCTTCCCAGTTTGCAATGGTTCTGCGCAAGCATCTCAACAACTCGCGCCTCGTTGCAGTCGAGCAGTTCGGCTTCGACAGGGTCATCCAGCTCACCTTCGAGCACGGCGGCGGGCGTCTCAAGCTCGTCATAGAGCTGTTCAGAGACGGAAACGTGCTGTTGCTCGATGATTCCGGAGTCATCATCCAGCCGCTCACCCACGCCAAGTACGCCAGCCGCTCCCTGAGGAAGGGGGTTGCCTACGCACCACCTCCTGAGACTGTCGACCCTAGGGGGATGGATAGGTCAGCCCTCGATGCCTTGCTGGACGGCAGCGAGCATGACCTGATTCGTACTCTAGCCGCTAGAGCCAACCTCGGTCGGATTTACGGCAGTACGGCATGCTCTATCGCCGGGCTCGAGGAGAAGGTGGATGCTGACTCACTAGACTCTGTTCAGCGCGATTCACTGGAGGGGGCCATCCAATCGATGCTGGCAGAGTTGTCGGAAGGAGATGGAGCGATGATGTGGATGGTTGACTCGGATTCCAAGCAGGCCTGGCAGGCAGCAGACAATGAGGCATCCCGAGATGTTGCCTCGTCCGGAATTACCGAAATTGCCCCATTCGACCTCGCTTACACCGACTCCGGCATGATGGTTGAGGTTGCATCCCTTTCGATGGCCTACGACGCAGTGTTTGGATCGCACGATGCTGCTGCCTTCATCCGCCGAGAGGAGGAACTGCTGGTCGACTCCGGCGAGGACGAGGGGGCGAAACAGGCGAAGCTGGACCGCAGGGCTGCGCAGCAGAAAGCAGCCATAGACAGGTTCCACGAGCGTGCAGCAATCACTCAGGAGTTAGGCAAGGCGATACAGGACGACTGGGAGCACGTGGATTCGCTGCTTACCCAGTTCAACGAGGCGGTCGCCTCGGACGGCTGGGAGGGAGTAATGGACAGAATCCACGACGTCCCTTGGATAGACAGCGCTGATCCAGCGAGGCAGACCTTAGTGGCCTACCTCCCCGACGAGGATGGTGATCCGGGTGCTAGCATCACTCTTGAGGTCTCCAAAACAGTTCACCAAAACGCCCAGCGCTACTTCGAGGAGGCTCGGTCCCAGAAGAGCAAGGCCAAGGGCGCTCAGGTGGCTCTGGTCAGCACCGAGGAGGCTCGGGAGAAGGCCGAGAAGCGCGCTGCCAAGGACGCTGCTGCTGGCAGGCTCAGAGCGAAGAAGCGCAGCAAGCGCTTCTGGTTCGAGAAGCATCGCTGGGCGATGCTCTCGGGTGGGCACCTGATAGTCGGCGGTAGGGACGCGAAGGGCAACGATCTCGTAGTCCGAAAACACCTATCTTCCGATGACCTCTATGTCCATGCCGACCTGCACGGAGCGCCATCTTGTTCGCTCAAGCTAAAGGACGGGTTGGCTCCCAATCAAAACCCATCCGAAGCCATCCCCGAAGGTGTGGCCTCACTACAGATAGTTCAGAATCTGGCTGAAGGCGTAGAAGACGCTCGCGAACTGCCAGAATCGCTGCACTCCGAGGCTGCCCAAGTCGCAGTCTGCTGGTCTAGGGCTTGGGGCAGCGGAGGTGCTGCGGCTGTCGCCTTCCACGTCAGGCCGAGCCAGGTCTCGAAGACCACCGAGTCTGGTGAGTCGCTGGGTCGCGGCTCCTTCGTGGTTCGCGGGCAGCGCAACTGGCACCGTGACCTGCCACTTGAGCTGGCTGTGGGCATGGCAGTGGTGAACGGAGTCCCAATGCCGGTCTCGGGTACCCCGGCTACAATCTCAGAACACTGCCGGAGATGGGCTAGGGTTATCCCAGGCAGAGAAAAGAAGGAGAACGTTGCTAATCGAATCGCCAAGGCCACTGGTCTGGCGCAGGACGATCTGCTCTCCTGCCTGCCGCCGGGCAACTGCTCGGTCGAGGATCACGGCTTGATTCAGCCTTGATTGCGAGCGCGCCACTCGGGGGCGGTGATAGCGTAAAGAGCAGCGTCGACATAGTGGTCGTACAGCCACTCTCTGTCCTTCGTGATGCCTTCCAGACGCATTCCCAACCTCTCAGCGATGGCACGGCTGGGGAAGTTCTCGGTCGCCGCTTCGAGCACGAACCGGTGTAGCCCTAGGTCGTCGAAGCAGTGCTCCATCAAACGCACGCAGCAACGAGTGGCGATTCCACGGCCCGTGTACTCTGTGGACAACCAGTATCCCACACCGCAGCCTCGGTTCCCCCAATCTATCCAATTCAGACTCGTCGCCCCAACCAACTCGCCATCAAACCTGATGGCATAGAGGGCTCCGTCTCCCTTGCCATACTCCTCAAGGGTGGCCCCGATGAAAGAGGTCTCGTCCTCGACGTTGTTCGTTCCGTCCAGCCACGGTAGCCACTCCCTGAGGTGCCCCCTGTTGGCATCGACCGCCATGAACAACTCCTCAGCGTCACCCAACTCAATCTGACGTAACTCCAAGCCCTCCTCAACAAGCAGAACTGGATAAGGGAGAGTCAAGTCATCGGGCGGCTTCTTCGGCCCACCACACCTTCCAGACACGGAATTTCGACGCGCCTCGGGGGTTTAGACAGTTCTGGTTCGGCGACAATGCTTCAAACGACCACCGTCAGGGAGGGAGCATGGGGGGCGGAGAGCCGGGTAACTGGACATATGCCGATTACCTGCGGTTGCATGAATTACTGGAACTACAAGGAGAGGATCGTGGCATCAACTCCGACGAGATGCACTTCGTCATCGTCCACCAGACTTTCGAGCTCTGGTTCAAGCAAGTGATTCGCGAGCTCTCCGAGGTCCGCGACATCCTCGGTGATGACCACGTCCCAGAGGACGATATCCCCCGTGCGGTCGATCACCTAGGCAGGACAACCGAGATCTTCCGGCTGATGTCGAATCAGTGGGCAGTTCTGGAGACGCTCACGCCACAGGGCTTCCTCGCATTCAGGGACGGTCTGGGGTCCGCTTCGGGCTTCGAATCCTTCCAGATGCGCGAGTTTGAGATTCTGCTGGGCCTCGAGAACGAGGAGAGGGTCGGTGGCATGGATCCATTGAGCAACTTCAGGTCCATGGCAGAGCGGGATGAGCGAGGCGCTGCCACTTTGGCGCGACTCGAGGACGCGATGTCTAAGCCGTCGCTGTGCGAGTCGGTGATGAGTTGGGTGGAACGTACCCCCATAATGGGGTCCACACACGGCAGCGAAGACGATGATGGGGCAGTACGTGCATACGTCGAGGCCCACTTGGATTCTCACAGGGCCCTTGGCGAGGCCGCAGCCGAGAGGAGTTCGGGCTGGGGTGCGGGCGACCCCACCAAGATGGCTGCTAGGATGACAGCCGCCCACCAGGACGCGGTTGACTTTCTGATGCCCGAAGGGGAGGTCAGTAGGGCACGCGCTGGCCTACTTTTCATCGAGTCCTACCGCGAGCTGCCACTTCTGACCTGGCCGCGAAAGTTGATCGATGCGATAGTCGAGCTCGAGGAGTCGATGGTGAAGTGGAGATTTGCCCACGCTCGGATGGTCGAGCGAATCATGGGCAGAAGAATTGGCACTGGAGGCACCAGTGGGGTAGACTACCTCGACATGACTTCGCAGTATCGTATTTTCAAGGACTTGTGGGGAGTCAGGACGATACTTGTCAAGCCTCAGGAGAGGCCGGCTCTGCGCAATGCGGAATTCTACGGCTACACCGCCGAATCGTAATCGCCACAGCGACTTTGCAATCGGACCATTGAAGGCTCGTTCGCCTCTCGGGAGCGTCATGCCGCAAGCAGTAATCTGCGCCTATGCCCGGACCCCTGTGGGCAAGTACCGCGGTGCCCTGTCGGGTTTCACCGCCACCGAGTTGGGCACACTGGCGGTGAAGGAATTGTTGCGGCGTGCCGACATTGACCCTGCCAGCGGTGTGATTGATCAGGTCTACATGGGTCATGTCCTGCAGACCGGTGCGGGACAGGCGCCTGCTAGACAGGTCGCGATGAACGCGGGGCTCCCGGTAAGCACCCCCTGCACCACCATCAACAAGGTCTGTGGCTCTAGTCTCAAGGCTGCCATGATCGCAGCCACCGAGATTACCGCCGGTATCTCCAACCTCGTAGTGGCCGGAGGCATGGAGTCGATGAGTAACGCACCCCACTTCATCAGAGGAGCCCGGCGAGGCGAGGACGTGTCATATGCCTCCTTGGAGTCGGTCATGGTCCACGACGGTCTGAAGGATGCTTACACAGGTGAGTCGATGGGGAACACCGGTGAGGCAATTGCTGACGAACATGGCATCACAAGAGAGCAATCTGATGCATTCGCCGTCCGCTCGCACGCCCTAGCCAACAAGGCCTGGGACGAGGGCTGGCTCGACAAGGAGGTGTTTCCCGTTGCCGGCCTCGAGCGTGACGAGGGGATTCGCCCCAGTTCGACCATGGAATCACTAGGTGGCTTAGCAGCCGTCTTCACGGAAGATGGGCAGGTCACGGCGGGCAACTCCAGCCAGGTCTCGGATGGGGCCTCTGCGGTACTAATCGCATCCGAGGAGGCCGCCGAGGAACACGGCCTTCCCGTTCTGGCCCGCATAGTCGGCTACGCGACCTCGGGCGTCGAGTCCCACCGGGTGATGTCAGCCCCCATCCCGACCGTCCACAAACTCCTCGAGCAGACCGGAATGGGCATGGAGGAAATCGACGTCCTAGAACACAACGAGGCTTTCGCGGCGGCCTCGTGCGCCATCCAGATGTCCTTGGGTGCCTCTGAGGGCCGCTTCAACCCTCACGGAGGCGCCGTGGCTATTGGTCATCCATTGGGAGCCACCGGTGCCCGGTGCCTGATGACTCTGCTGAACGCCCTCGAGCGCACTGGGGGTCACCGCGGCATAGTCACCATATGCCTCGGCGGGGGCAATGCCGTCGCCATGATGGTGGAGCGCGATTGACGCCCCCTGTGGGGGCGATTCGTAGTCATAGGCCTTATTTGGGGGTCGCCGGTCGCCCGGCCGATGGTAGAGCCCGCAAGACCCCACACACGCTTCGAGAAGGCGAGGATCATTGGCGCCAGAGCGCTTCAGATTAGCATGGGAGCCCCCCTGTTCGTGACCGAGGATGAGTTACGCCAGCACTTCAGCGAGGAGTTGGTGCAGTTGTACGGTGTCGAGGAGGCGCAGTGGAGAGTCGTCCTCGACCCTAACAAGATAGCCATGCTGGAGTACGAGCAGAATCGAATTCCGATTGACGTGGACCCGCACGCAGAGTGAGTCCGCATCGGTTCGGGCAAGTCTATTTGGCTGAACGCCGAGGCTCTCCTAGGGGAGATTCCAGTTGCTCGACGGGATTCATGCAAGACATCTGGCTGGCGCCCTCGTGGTGGTGACCTTTCTCGTCATCGCCCTCGGCGGCGTTGTTCGGATTTACGACGCTGGAGAGTCCTGTCCCGACTGGCCGACCTGCTTCGGAACATGGGGCTTCGATGTCTCGGAGGTCGAGCAGGGAGAATGGTACGAGGCGAATCCAGATGAGATTGACTCACGCGGCGAGGGACACCGCTACACGACCTTTCAGATATTCACGGAATGGGCGCACAGGCTGCTCGCAGGAGCGGTCCTCGGGCCACTAGTGCTGCTCAATTGGCTGCTGGTCAGGAGGGATGAGGGTCTCGGTTCCGAGGTTCGTCTCGCCTCCAGCGTGGCTGTGGCTCTGATTGTCTGGCAGGGAGCGGTTGGTTGGCTGACGGTTAGGATGGACAACGAGCACTGGAGCGTCGCTCTGCATCTGGGCTCGGCCCTAGCTTTCATTCTCAGCCTGATCTGGCTCTGGCTAGCGGCGTCGAGGGACCAAGGAGAGTTGCCCGGCTGGGCGGACTTCGAGCGGGTGAGCGAGGTCTGGCGCAGGAGGCTGTTCTGGCTCTCCACAGGGGCTCTGTTCACGCTCTTCTCTGGCGCCTTTGTCTCGACCACTGGTGGAGCAAACACTGGTTGCGGGGTGGATGGACTGTATGACTCGTGGCCATTGTGCCACGGCGAGCTCCTCCCATCGATACACGACTGGGTGCTGCAGTCTCAGATTATCCACAGGTGGATGGTGGTGGCAGTCGAAGTGGCCCTGTTGATGGCCTCGTGGGCAATCTGGAAGGAGTTCGGCTCTGACAGCGTGCTATGCAAATGGATCTGGGGGACTACCGCGCTCTACATGGTGAACCTCGGCATCGGCGCCCTATACATTCTCTCGTGGGACCTCAGCGACGGTTTCTCCGAGCACCTCTCCCTCACTCATCTGCTTCTGGCATCGCTCTCGTTCATCGCCCTAGCCACAACCTGGGTAGGGGTTGCGACGGTTCAACACAGGGAGGGTTAGCATGAGTTCCGTGGGACCGTATCTCTCCCTAACCAAGCCGCGAGTGGTAGTGCTCCTACAAATCACGGCGCTGTGCTCCGTGTTGGTGCACGACCAGCTAGGAGGCGGGGTGGACTCGGACTCGATGCGTACTATGCTGGTAGTCTTCGTAGGCGGTTACCTGAGCGCTGGCGGGGCCAATGCGGTCAACATGTGGTACGACAGGGACATCGATCCCCTGATGTCACGCACCAAGGACCGGTCCATTCCTTCCGGCGAGGTGTCGGCGGAAGCCGCCTTAGCATTCGGAGTGGCCTTGTCTATCCTCGGGGTGTACTGGTTCTGGGAATTGGCCAACCCCGTCGCTGCTGTCTGGTCCGCGTTCAGCATCCTGTTCTACGTCTTCGTCTACAGTATCTGGCTGAAACGCTCGACGTCGCAGAACATTGTCATCGGCGGCATCGCAGGCTCGACGCCGCCCGTTATCGGCTGGGCAGCGGCCGAGGGCGGACTTACATTAGCGACTGACTCGACTCAAGCTATGCTGGAATCGTTGCTCGATTTGGGTAGCCCAATGCCGTGGTTCATGTTCCTGCTAATCTTCCTCTGGACCCCCCCTCACTTCTGGGCGCTAGCGCTGTACCGTTCAGAGGAGTATGGAAGAGTAGGAGTCCCAATGATGCCCAATGTGAAGGGGCCGGAACGAACTCTCAGAGAGATGAAGGTGTACGCGATCATTCTACTCATCTTGTCAGTGAACGTACCATCGTACCACGAACTGGCAGAAAGTGGTACTTTCTATTACATTCTAGGAGGCAATGTGGTCGTGCTAACAATATGGTACGCTAACTCGGTATGGAGGATCGATCTAGAAGAGGAGCGTGGGGCCACTGGGAGGATACCAACGGCCGCTCGTTCATTCTTCGTCTCCATGCTCTATCTAGCTCTGATGTTCGTAGTTCTGGTCACCGCCAGTTTCGGCATACTGGGGGCTGGATTCGGGGCCGCCTTGAGTATGGCAGTAGTGGTTCGCAGCGAGAGTCGGGCTAGGGTCTGACAGCCCGATGGCTTCAAACACCGACTGCACCATCGCGCTGCGTCGTAAAGCGTGGTGGGGCAATGGATGAGCAGGACCTGATTTACGATTGGAACGCGATAGATTACGAAATCAAGCGCGATGCCTCCACGCACCCACACGAGCTGTGGTTCGACGACGAGACCCTACGTGACGGTCTGCAGAGTCCCAGTGCTCGGAACCCCACCATCGAGCAGAAAATCGAGCTGATTGACTTCATGGAGTCCCTTGGGATCCAGAAAGCGGACCTAGGGCTCCCTGGTGCCGGCCCGTTCCACGTCGGGCACATCGATGCCATGCTCACGCACATGGGCGAGAACGGGTATTCGCTTCGCCCCGGTTGCGCTGTCCGCACGGTGGTGAGCGATATCGAGCCGCTGGTCGAATTACAGGCCAAGCACGAGCGGCAAATACAGGCTAGTGCCTTCCTCGGGACCAGTCCCATCCGCCAGTACGCAGAGGGTTGGACGATGGAGAGGATTCTCTCCACGGCCGAGAAGGCCGTGTCGTTCGCCATCGACAACGACATTCCGGTGATGTTCGTCACCGAGGACACCACGCGCAGCAAGCCCGACGAGATCAAAGCGGTCTACACTAGGGCGATGGAGCTCGGCGCTGACCGGATTTGCGTGTGCGACACCTGCGGACACGTCACCCCTAACGGCGTTCGCAAGTTGCTCTCGTTCATCCAGAACGAAGTGATCCCCGACGCAGGGATGAAGCGTCGTGACATCGAGGTCAACTGGCACGGCCATCAAGACCGTGGATTAGGCGTTGCGAACAACCTAGCCGCCTACGAGGCCGGAGCCGACGTCATCCACGGGACAGCACTCGGGGTGGGTGAGAGGGCGGGCAACGCCCCCCTCGATCAGACGCTGGTCAACCTCAGCCTCATGGGGGTGATTAGTAACGACCTGACGGCGCTGAACGAGTACATGCGCAAGGCGCACGAGTACGTCGAGGTCGCACTGCCACGGAATTACCCGGTGTTCGGCGAGGACGCATTCGAGACCGGTACCGGGGTTCACGCTTCGGCCGTGGTCAAGGCGATGAAGAAGGGTGACCACTGGCTCGCCGACCGCGTGTACTCAGGGGTGCCGGCCGCCGACTACGGGCTGCAGCAGGTAATCAGAATAGGTCACATGAGCGGTCGCTCCAACATCATCTGGTGGCTGCAGCAGAACGGCTACGAAGTGAGCGAAGAACTGGTATCGCACATGTTCGAAGTGGCCAAAGGACAACGCAGGCTGATGACCGATGAAGAGGTCCATGCTGTCATCTCGGGCTTCTTGGAATCGTGAAGCGGGCTCTTCACGTTACAGACGAATGGCTAAATGTCGAATGCGTTCGACCTCGGCCATGCGTACGGCGCTCGCGGTCCTTGTCATCCTCCTGCTCGCCCCCTTTGGGGGCGTTGCCACAGCCAGTCCGGGGCAGCCGATAGACCTCGGAATTGAGGGCGACGAGATACTGCCGACTTACTCTCGCGCCGTCCAGCTCGCCTTTGAGAGGGTGAGTGACCTGAACGGTTACTCGGAAGAGGATCTCAAAGCAACCCATGAGTGGCTGGTAGTTACAAGAGTGCCTCTGGAAAAGCATGGTTGGACCAAGGCCTCGCCTGAGTTGTTCGAGCCGGCTCCGATTCTGAGAGGGGCCTACGTCTGGGGCTTCGAGGACCCACTGGGTGCGGTTCCTCGGCTGCAGCAGTCCCTAGAGCGGGGCGAGATAGAATCGTTCTCACCGCTTCTCGAGAAGAAGCAGAATCCGCGACTAGCTCCCAACGACACCGAGTTCGCTTCGCAATGGCACCTTGAGAACACTGGTCAGACTAACGGAGCAGTGGGGGAGGACGTCAACGTCACCAGCACTTGGGACGACTACACCGGAACGGGAGTGGTCATCAGCGTCGTGGACGACGGCCTTGACCACGAACACAGCGATATTAGCCCCCATTACTCATCGCTGTTTTCGTACGACTGGTGTGATGATGATGGCGACCCCAGTCCTACGGGCTGGAACGGTCACGGTACTGCGGTGGCGGGGGTAGCTGCTGCAGTCGGCGACAACTCACTGGACGTCACAGGAGTTGCCTTCGACGCGACCATTGCCGGCTCGACCCTGATAGCATGCTGGGCAGGTGATGCCACCGAAGCCGATGCGCTGAGCTACGAGAGCGACGACATCGACATCTACACCAACTCATGGGGTCCAGCCGACGACGGTTCAACCCTAGAGGGGCCCGGGCCACTTACGCTGGCTGCCTTCGAGAGCGATGCCTACGGCGGTAGAGATGGGCTGGGTAACCTGATCACGTGGGCTGCGGGCAACGGCCTCGGCTCGGACGACAATTCAAACTACGACGGTTACGCCAACAGCCGCTTCACCATCGCTGTCACCGCGATTAATCACTACGGCGAGCAGTCCTACTACGCCGAGCCGGGGGCCAACATACTGGTCGCCGCGCACTCCAATGGAGACGGTGAGGGCATTACCACCACGGACATCACCGGAACCGGGGGCTACAACAGTAGCGGCAACGTCACTCACGACTTCGGCGGCACATCGAGCGCCACCCCGCTGGCGGCTGGGGTCATCGCACTGATGCTGGATGCCAATGAGAATCTGACTTGGAGGGACGTTCAGCACGTCCTAGTCAATAGCGCGAGGATGAACGATGCCAGCGACTCGTCATGGGAAGTCAACGGCGCGGGCCATGACGTCTCGCACAAATACGGATTCGGAGTGGTCGACGCGGGCGCTGCCGTATCTGTCGCTGAGAACTGGATCACCGTCGGAGAGGAGCTCAATGCCACGTACGGCCCCTACAGCCCTTCCTTTGACATTCCAGACGACACCCTCTCGTGGAGCGAGTTCACGGCCGTTGTCACGGATGAGTACTCCCTCGAGAGCGTGGACCTAGTGGTCGACATCTCTCACCAGAGCAGGGCGGATTTGGATATCGTGCTCGTTTCCCCCTCTGGGACCGAGTCCTGGCTCGCCGAGTCGCGCAACGGCTGGGGCTCCGACTACTCAGACTGGATGTTCAGCACGGTGCAGCACTGGGACGAGTCGTCTTTGGGCACGTGGACCTTGAAAGTCAGAGATACAGAATCAGGGACTAACGGGTCTCTGAACTCATGGGAGATGATTCTGCACGGGGTCGACGTGGACTACGACCATGATGACGACGGGTTGACCGATGAGAACGAGACTCTGCTCTATGGAACCGACCCGTACGATGCCGACAGCGACGACGACGGATTGAGCGACTACGACGAGGTGATGGTCTACGGCACCAACCCGTTGGCAATCGACTCTGACACCGACGGCCTGTCGGACTATGCCGAGGTCACGACTACCGGTACCGACCCGATGGACTCCGACAGCGACGACGACGGGCTCTCTGACGGGGCGGAGGTGAACTACTGGTCCAGCGATCCTCTAGTTTACGACCCCGATGACGACTCGGATCTGTTCTACCACTTCAATGACTGCAACGACAACGACCCTAACGTCAACCCGGGCAAACCAGAGCTGTTGAACGGCATAGACGACAACTGCGACGACTACATCGACGAGGGATACAACTTCACTGACAGGGACAACGACGGCCTGAAGGACTGGAGCGAGTATCACGTCCACGGCACCGACTACATGGACTCGGACACCGACGACGACGGGCTGGATGACGGTGAGGAGGTCAACACCTACGCCGCGCTGGGCTCGGACCCGCTGGTGTACGACCCTGACTCGGACTCGGACTCGTGGTACTGGTTCGAGGACTGCGATGATGATGACGAGGACAGGTCGCCTGGTCACGTCGAGTTGCTCGACGACTTCGACAACGACTGTGATTTCCTGATTGATGAGGACTACTGGACTCTGGATACTGACAACGACGGTCTGACCGACTACGATGAGTTTCACAACATCACCACGGATTATCTAGACGGCGACACTGACGATGACGGTCTGCCCGACGGTCTGGAGTACAACGAGTACTCCTCGATGGGGGCGGATCCACTGGTACACGATGCCGATGCTGACTCCGACGGGTGGTATTGGTTCCAGGACTGCGAGGACGAGGACTTCGACCGCGCCCCTTTCAAGCCCGAGGTTCTGGATGGCAAGGACAACGACTGCGACGACGTGGTCGACGAGGATTTCTTCGAACTTGACAGCGACGATGACGGATTGACCGACTACGACGAGTTCCACAACATAACCACGGACCCTGGATTGTCTGATTCGGACTCGGATGGCATGTCCGACGGGTACGAGGTCATGGTGAGTGGCTCAAACCCTAAGGAATACAACTTCGATCGCGACGAGGACGGTTTCTACGACTTCAATGACTGTGACGACCTCATTGACACGATCAACCCCACAGGAGTGGAGTCATGGAACGGCAGGGACGACGACTGCAACGACGAGGTCGATGATGCCCTGAACAGGAAGAGTCTGATCACCACCGAACCCGACTTCCGCCAAGTGTACGTGTGGGACGCGGTCAACGAGAGTCTGGTCCTTTCCGTAGGCTCAATACCAGACGACGTAGCGGTCACGCTGTCATGGCAGTTCGGCGACTACACACTGACAGAGAACGTCAGCTCCGACGGTAGGGGGGTGCTCATAGAGCCAATCGACTGTGAGGCCCGAGACAACACTCTGACGATCTACCTGTGCGATCAGGGAAGTGGGCCGCAGCAGATTACCGCGACCCTGTTGGACTCCGACCATATCACGGCCCTAGTATGGGACATCGACATGGAGGTCTGGATACCGCCAGATACGCTGTCGGAGAAGCTGCTCTCCTTCATCACCTCGCCCACCGGCCTCGTAGTGGCCTTCGTACTGCTGCTTTCCCTAGTAGGAGGCTGTGTGTACACAGTGAGCAGGATATCGCACAAGAGGAAGCTCAAGGACGCCTATCAGGCATACGACCTGAAGCCGGAGAAGTTCACACTCTCGCCCGAGTTCCAGGACTACGACCTACCCTCCGCACCGGACCTGAGTGCGCTGATGGGGGAGCAGAACGCCCCCGTTCAACTGCCTTCAGTCCCGGTCGCAGATGACGATGGCGAGATACCACAAGCGCCCGAGTTGGACTGACTAAGCCCAGTTCGGGTCGGCCTCACCGGCCTCGTCGTCTGCGGGATCGCCCTCATTTCGGCCCCACTCCGCATCCGGGGAGCCGCCAGACCATTCGCCGGCCACGGATATGTCCTCGACGTCATCATCCTCTCTCCAAGGCGGTTCGCCGTCCGAGCCACTGGTGACGAGGCACCCCTCGGGATCCAGTCGCTTGCGCAGCGTTCTGACGCCACGCGTCACCGGTAGGAGATGTCCTATCGGCGTGCCAGCGTTGACGAACGGATGGGTGGCTGTGGAAATCAACAGGCCCCTGGTCGGGGAGAGGATGTCGTAGCTATCCCCGGGCCTCTCCGGGTCCGTTACAGTGGCCACTGTCTCTCCATCCTCGACGAAACTTCCCGCTGGAGTGAGGACGTCCAGCAGGCCGCCTTGGTCGGAGCGGATCCACACCGAGCCAGAGGCTAGGATCCTGAATCTGGGCCTACTGGGGTAGCCGGGCAGCACCTTGAGGCTCCGTAGAACGTTGAGGATACCGTAGATTGCTACTTGGACCGATTCGGGGTCGGCCTCGTTGGAACCTCCGCCTTCGTAGGTGATAGAACCAATTCCGGCTTCGTTGGCGGTCTTGCGCAAGGAGCCCTTCGGTCCGACGTTGTCTAGGATCGTCTCAATGCCGAATGCCCTAGCAATCCGGTTGCTGGCGCGGTCTGCTAGGTTCGCCCTAATCTGGGGCATGTTGGTGCGGCCCACGGCGGCGGTGTGTAGATCGATTAGGTGGTCGCTGCCCGAGATGACCTCGTTCCAAAGACGGTGAGCGACCCTCGATGTTGTGTTACTCTCCGGCTTGCCGGGAAAGCTCCTGTTCAGGTCCCTGCCGTCGGTCATGTACCTGCTCTGGCGCCGATAACCTGGAAGGTTCACCACCGGGACTATGCGGAGTGTCCCGGCCATGGCCGCGGGGTCAATCGCCTTGTCCTCGCCGAGGAAGTTCGGCCCACACAGGTAGGTCAAAGCCAGCGGACCGACGAGCTCGTTGCCGTGAAGGGCACCGAGCAAAGTGACGACTGGCCCGGGCCTAGCACCGTGGACCACGGTGATTGGGATGGGCCAAGACTCACCTATGTCGACGTCGAGCAGGTCGAACTCAATCTGTCTCACCTTACCCTGCCCAATTCTCTTCCTGAGGAACCTGTGATACTTCGGGCCATCCTTCCTGGACCACCTCTTCGGAGTTCCTTGGGCGTCCTCAAGGGCCTTCTCTATCTCCTTACGGCGACTCTGGGGGATCTGGTTCGCCACCTTCAGCGGCTGCGACCGTCTCCTCTTGGGTCTCGGAGCCGCTCCCTCGGTGGAGTCACCGTCCTTCGAACCCGAACCCACGTCTGGCACCACTTCACGGAAAAGGTCCCCCGATTAAGAGCATGCGTCGACGAATCCCTAGGAATTTTCAATTCCTAGAGGGGGCTCAGCCGGCCATATGCGGCAGGGGGGGCCTTCAGTGCAGGAGGAGCACGCGCCCAACAGCATCTGCTTCGGCTGCGGACCGGCTAACGAGGACGGCCTGAGGATTCGCTCGTTCCGCAGCGAGGGTGGCCTAGAGATGGAGTTCTCCCCCGAAGCCGGGCATCAGGCATTCCCGGGCATGATTAACGGAGGGATAATCGGCACCCTGCTGGACTGTCATGGCAACTGGACCGCGGCGATGGCTCTGATGGATCAATCTGGGGGGTCGGAGCCTCCCTGCACCGTGACCGCGTCGTACTCCATCAAGCTCAGGAGGCCTACGCCTTACGGGGTCACTCTGCAAATAAGCTCGGAGATCGAGGAGATTAGCGAAGGCAGGGCCAAGGTGCTGATGAGCCTGCGAGCCGGCGACGAGGTCTGCGCAACCGGAGAGGGTCTGTTCGTGGCCGTAAAGGAGGGTCATCCCGCCTTCCATCGCTGGAATTAGTGGCTTGCCCGCGGCATCCTTTAGAACGGCCGAATCGAAGACGTGGCGTGACCCCATCGGCAAGGCCTCCTCCAAGTAGGCTCGAGGACCTCGGACTGGATGGCAGGGTCGTGTCGATGCTTCGCGAGGATTGGAACATAGAGGGACTCTTTCCCCCACAGGCCGAGGCCCTGCCGCATGCGCTGTCGGGTCGTAACGTCATGCTCACGATACCAACGGCCAGTGGCAAGTCACTTGTTGCGTATCTGGCAATCGTGCATCGGCTGACAAGTGACTTGGAGGGCGCTCGCGCCCTATATGTGGTCCCCCTGAAGGCCCTAGCCAACGAGAAGGCACGCGAGTTGCGCGAAATCGCCTCCTCGGTAGGTCTACGGGTGGGTCTCGCGATTGGTGATAGGGAGAGCGAGACCGGGGTGCTCGAGGAGGCGGACATCCTCGTATGCACCAGTGAGAAGCTCGATTCACTGCTGCGCACCCGATCCGAGCTGATGGACAGGGTCGGCATAGTAGTGAGTGACGAGTTTCATCTGCTGCACGACCCGGGCCGCGGGCCGACCCTCGAAGTCCTACTCTCTCGCATCCGGCATAGCAGGCCAGAGGCCCAGATTATCGCTCTGTCAGCAACAGTGGGCAACGCCGATGAGATGGCCAATTGGCTCGACTCCGAGTTGGTGGTCTCGGAGTGGCGACCCGTCACACTGCGCTATGGCACCGTGACCGGACTGGAGGCCAAAGTACACCGGGTCGACGGTCAAGGGACCGAAGAAGTGCCCGAGGCTAGGGCGCTCGAAGGCAAGACTTCCCGACCTCTGCAAGCCATACTCCAGGACACCGTCAGAAACAAAGGTCAGCTGCTCGTCTTCGTGTCCTCACGCGCCTCCGCCCAGAAAGAAGCTCGCGAGCTCGCCAAGCACATCAGGCGCATGTTGGTCGATAGCGTACTGGATGTCAGCCAGGATGTCATAGACAGATGGGAGGAGATCGCTGCCGGACTCCTCGGGAGCGGTGAGGCGTCTGCCACGGTCAATTCCCTAGCCACTTCCCTCAGGGGGGGCGTCGCCTTCCACCATGCGGGTCTGACCGGCAGGCACCGCGGTGTCGTAGAGGACTCATTCAGGAGAGGTGATCTGTTCTGCGTAGTCGCAACTCCCACACTCGCGCAGGGAATCAACCTGCCTGCCCGGACCGTCGTGGTCAGGGACTACCGGAGATGGAGCGCTGCGGCGGGCATGACCATGCCGCTTCCGATCCTCGAGGTGCTTCAGATGATGGGTAGAGCGGGACGGCCCAAGTACGATGATGTCGGCGATGCTTGGTTGCTTGCTAAGGGTCGTGACGAGGAGGTTCGTTTAGTGGATCTTTACCTGCACGGAAAACCCGAGGAGGTGACCTCCAAGCTCGCCAATCCGAATGCACTGAGGGCCGAGGAGGACCCTGCTCTGCTGACTCACGTCCTATCCATGATTGCCACGGGAGGGACTACGGACAGGGACGCTCTTGGGAGATTCTTCTCCAAGACCTTCCTAGCAACGCAACTGGATTCGGAGTCCCTAGCTTCGAGGATAGATGACGTCGTCAGTTGGCTGGCATCGAACGGTATGGTCGACCGACTCGGCGAGTCTGACGAAGTGAAGGCGAGGATTCTCGAGGAGGCTCCTGTCGAGCAGCCTGAGGAGTGGGAGGATGAAATGCCCTCGTGGGTCGACTCGGCCACCGAGGTGAAGGGCTTGGATGTCGCGTCCGAGCCAATCAGGAGATACGGTGAGAGGCCTCGTCGCGGTCCTGCTATCTTCGGTTTCCGCAAGGCCAGCATGCACGACTCCTTCGAGGCGGACCCTCCCGAGTCCACCTCCATGTCCTACAGTGCCACCCACCTCGGGGAGAGAGTGGCCCAATTATACCTCAACCCGATATCTGGGCGCATCATACGCGATGGTCTGGCCAAGGCCATGGCCACTCTGACGGGAGAGGACGATTACGGGCAAGTCTCGCCCCTCAGCCTCCTGCATCTCGTATCGTGCACCCCAGACTTCCTTCCACTGTGGCCAAGAAAGGGTGACTACGATGCCATTCAGGCCGCGCTGCACGGGCACGAGAGAGAGTTTCTGGCACAGGCCGTAGATCTAGATGAGGAGCGTCGGATGAAGGGTGTGCTAGTTCTGCAGTCTTGGACCGAGGAGGCTCGTGTGGAGCGCATAGAGAAGGACTGGGGGGTGCAGCCGGGGGATTTGCGAGGGCGCGTGGAGTTGGCCGAGTGGTTGCTCTACGCGACTAGGAGAATTCTAGCCGAGGACGAGGAGCTCGCCTCGATGGGCAGCAACGCCCATCGGACGCTGGTTGAGGCAGTTGACGAGATTCATCGCAGGGTGCGTTACGGGTGCAAGGCCGACCTCCTCGGCCTCGTGGCGTTGCGTGGCGTCGGCAGAGCTAGGGCCAGGCAGATGGTGGATCTGCTGGGAGTGTCCAACGCCGCTGACGTGGCTGCCCTTACGGAACGTGACATGCAGAGGCTTTCCGACCTGCGTGGATGGAGTCCACGGCTAGTGGACGGTTTGGTAGCGACAGCTGGGCGGGCCGTCAAGCGTGGCTCCGAATAGAGACCCTTCTTCAACGAGAGGCCATCGCGGCACATGGAAGGACCCTACTCTATGCCGTGGTTCCCGGCTTGGGGTATCGGCTTCTCTGAGCCGCTGGCCGAAGTCGGTGAGGCTGTCGCCGTGTTCGGTGAATGGAGGCCCAGTGAGAGGTGGCTGCTCCTAGCCTACGACGCCGCTTGCAGTGAGGTTCGGCTGTGGGCAGCTTGGGCTACCCTCAGAAGGCTGGAGGAGTCGGATCGTATGGTAGCGAGGACCTGTGACGCCGAGTTCCTGAGGCTGATATCGGGCACGCACCAGATTAGCACCGCCTTCGAGCGGGCCGGAATCAGGAGCGGAGACCAGTCGGCTTGGATAGTCCATCTTCCGGAAACGGCGGTTGGTGGAGAGCTCGGACAGATGGAGCTGCCCCGCACCAGCTACCTAGACAACGAAGTCGAAGCCACCCGGCTTATGGAGCATCTCGGAGCGAGTCTTCTGGCCCGCAGGCCGGTTCCGAGCGAGGCGGGATTGCTGAGACTGGGTGTCATCGAGTCAGAGGAGACGATAGAGGCGGCGAGACAGGAGGATGCGTTCCTACTGCACACCGCCCTAGCCGACATGTGAGAGATTGACCCCTTTGGGGTCAAACTCATAGGCGGGGTACCCGAGGGACGCTCGGACGAGATGGCCAAGTTTCACGGCTTCAGGAGCTGCGTCACCTGCAAGGTGAGTTGCACCCCGGGGAACTTCGTGGACTTCGAGAGCAAGAGATACTGTACGGCCTGCTGGATAGGGGATAACAACCCGGAGCATCCGGATTTGAAGCTAATCAGGCAACAGGTCATCGACTCTGCCGAGGAGTGGAAGTGTGCCAAGTGGAGTCGCGAAGAAGGGCCTCTGCCAAATGGCCCGAAGCCAACTCGTGATTGAGGTGGAGGTTTGAGCTCCGCTTTCATCACCGAGGACTTCGATGCCTCCCAGTGGGTGAACATCGAGCCCTACGCTAACGACTTGCTTAGTCGTGAATTGAATTGCTCGGGTTGCCTAGAGACCCTGATCAAGGACGGTTCGACACTGGCCGAGCACGTTTCCGAGGCGGGTACATTGCTGAGCATCGCGATGACTTGCGACACCGAGAGTGAGGCCAAGAGGCAGTCCTACCTAGACTTCATCGAGAACGTACAGCCGAAGCTGTCTGAGTTTGCCGACGCGTTCAACCGCAGACTTGCCGGGCATCCTGCTGTAGACGAATTGCCCCCTCGCCACGACCTGATGATCAAGCAGATACGTACCGACATAGCGATCTTTCGCGAGGAGAACATCCCCCTACAGGTCGAGGAGGCCAAGCTGGAGACCGAGCACAGTACCATCACAGGCGCCATGACGGTCGAGTTCGATGGTGAGGAGAGGACATTTCCTCAAATGGCCCTGTACTTCGAGAAGACCGATCGCAGCATTAGGGAGGCGGCTTGGAGAGCAGTGGTAGAGAGAATGGGGCAGGACTCCGAGAGGCTCTCGGAAATCTACGACGAGCTGATTCGGATTCGCCACCAGATAGCGCTGAACGCCGGGTTCGACGACTATCGCCCCTACATCTTCGAGGCGAAGCACCGATACGACTACTCGATTGGCGACTGCCTCGAGTTCCACGATTCCATAGAGCGCGTCTGCGTCCCCTTGATGCGCGAGCTCCAAGAGAGGCGTCGCGAGACACTCGGGGTAGAGACTCTGCGGCCGTGGGACGTCGGTGAGAAGAGTGGCGGTGGTGTGGACATCCACGGAAGGCCGCCGCTTGCTCCCTTCGAGGACGTAGAGAGGCTAATCTCAGGCTGTTCGAACGTCTTCCATGGCATGTCTCCCGAGCTAGGCGGGATGTTCGACATGCTCAGGGAGAGGGACTCGCTCGACCTCGAGAGCAGGAAGGGTAAGGCACCTGGGGGCTATCAGGCCAATCTGGAGAAGACTCGAATCCCGTTCATCTTCATGAACGCGGCTGGCACCCATGACAATCTGTCCACCATGCTGCACGAGGCGGGGCACGCGTTCCACTCCTGCTACAGCTCAAATCTGGAGTTAATCGGGGAGCGCAACCCGCCCATCGAGTTCGCCGAGGTGGCCTCAATGTCGATGGAACTGATGAGTCAGTCCCAGTGGGACGAGTTCTATGATGACGAGGATGCCCGCAGGGCGAAACTAGAGGATCTTGAGAAGATCGTCTGCTTCCTGCCTTGGATGGCCACGATAGACGCCTTCCAGCACTGGGTCTACGCCAATCCGGAGCATACCCACGAAGAGCGATCCGAGTACTGGCTGGAGTTGAGGAGGAAGTTTGGCCCGAGAACCGACTGGAGTGGTTTCGAGGTACTGAAGGAGATCTCCTGGCAGAGTCAGCTGCACCTGTTTCAGGTGCCGTTCTACTACATCGAGTATGGAATCGCCCAACTCGGGGCGCTTCAGCTCTGGCAGCACCACCGCAGGGATGCTGCAGATGGCCTAATCCGCTATGCTAGGGCGATGAAATTGGGCAACACCAAGTCGCTGCCAGAGCTGTTCGAGGCGGCCGGGCTGGATCTTGGCTTTGGCGAGGGGCACGTCGCGTCGCTGATTGGTGAGCTGCGCGTAGCGATGGTGGAGATCGGGGCCTGACCGGCAGTATATTGCCGCCCACGGCCTAGCACGCTGCGGTGGGAGCGTGGAGGCCGTCACAGAGGTCGGATACTTCGACCGACTGAGGCAATTCAGCCGCAATGCCCGACTGTATCTCCTGCACGTAATAGGAATGGATCTAATCCACGGGGCGTGGGAGGTACTGTTCAACCTCTACCTCCTCGCTGTGGGCTTCGATGTCAAGTTCGTCGGAATAAGAATCGCCGTACTAGGAATCGCCGGCTCACTGGCATCGATTCCAGCAGGGAGGCTAGCCGACCGAATAGATCGCAAGTGGGGCTTCATCATAGGTGACGGAGGTGGGGCCGCGTGCGCGCTGATACTCATCATGTCCACGGACGCAAACACGATTCTAGCCTTCTCGGCGGTCTCGGCCTGCTTCAGCGCGCTTCACCACGTAACGGAGTCGCCGTTCATGGCGGAGAACTCGGAGCCTGAAGAGCGTATACACCTGTTCAGTGTGGAACAGGGGCTCGCCACACTGGCGGCGATGGCGGGGGCGTTGATTGCGGGGTTCCTGCCCCAGTACCTGATCAACTCTGAGGGGCTGACTCTGGTGGAGGCGTACAGATGGGCGGTTCACATTGGCATAGCCTGGTGGTTCCTGTCCTTGATACCCGCAATCATGCTCAAGCGGTACGTCTCGGAGGAGGTAGCCAAGGCTAGGGAGGAGGTCGCACAAGAGGAGCGGAGCGGATGGTTCTCGGCCCTGCGCAGCCCGGAGACGGTGTACCGATTCGTGGTCATCGGAACTTTGCTATCCCTAGGAGGGGGGTTCGTAATCAGGCTCGCGAACGTGTTCTTCCACTACGACCTGCACGCACATGAGCACCAGATTGGAATGGTATTCGCAGCTGGTTCGTTCTTTCTAGCCATAGGGGCCTTCGCCGTCCCGCTCGTAGTGGAGCGACTGGGTGAGGTCGCGACCATCGTGTGGACGCGTTTCGCAGCGATTCCCTTCATCCTCCTCATCGGATTCGCGCCTGAGCTAGCGACGCCAGAGACCGTGGTCTCCCTCGCAGGCCTCGCATGGGTCCTGAGAACGAGCCTGTTCAACATGTCAGGCCCCGCCTTCGAGGCATTCAGTATGGGTCAACTGCATCCGACTGAGAGAGCCACTTACATCGGCATCTCGCGCTTGTTCGGAAGCGCGATGGCCGCAGTCGGCGGATATCTGGGCGCTGTGCTGATGAGCGGGGGCGACTTTCGAACGCCATTCGTCGTGATGGCGGTGCTTTACGCGATATCCACTGCCTTGTTCATGCAGTGGTTCAGAGGCACGTCTGGCCTTTCGGACCCGAGGAGCCTACGGGAATCAATCCCGTAGACCCTCGGTTGTCACGGTAAAGACCGCTTCTCCATCAGGCAAGTTGGGGCTGTCAACCAGGCGGGCTATGCGTCGGCCCCCCTTCGACTTCCTGAGGTACAAGCGGAATGTGCTGGCGTGTGCGACGATGTGGCCACCAATGGCTCTCGTCGGATCTCCCCACATGGCATCAGGCTTCGACATAACCTGATTTGTGACCAGAACCAAGGCATTCTGGATGTCTGCAAGCTGCTTGAGCTCCTTCATGTGGCGATTGAGCTTCTGCTGTCTAGGCGCTAGCATACCGCGCCCGATGTACTCGGCACGGAAGTGACTGGTCAGCGAGTCGACGATGATTAGTTTGACATCGATGTTCTTCGACATTCTCTTGATCTCATCGACGAGTAGGATTTGGTGAGCCGAGTTGTATGCCCGCGCTACGTGGATTCTGTCAAGTGCGTCCTGTGGATCTATTCCAACTGCTTCTGCCATCTGCGATATTCGCTCGGGCCTGAAGGTGTCCTCCGTATCGATGTAGAATACCTCGCCGTCGAATCCACCCTGTTCCAAGGGCAGGATTGTATTAACGGCGAGTTGATGGCCAATCTGGGTCTTACCACTACCGAACTCGCCGTAGACCTCGACTATTGCCTGAGTCTCGAAGCCGCCGCCGAGCAACTCATCCAAAGACGAGGCGCCTGATGTTAGCTTCTGCACCTGTCGGCGCTTGTCCAAGAGGGCTGTACCACTGACGAAGCCACCTATGTTGGCCATCTTCTTCGCTCCGGCAATAATCTTGGCTGACACGGCCTCACCCAGTTCGGCCTGCTCTGCCAACTCAACGGGACTCATCACTGCAATAGCAAGCAATTCTTCGAAGCCCGCCTCGCGGAGCTTCTCCGCCGTCGCAGGACCTACTCCTGGTAGATCCTCCACCGTGCTCACGGGTTCATCTACATCAATCACTATCTTCTCTTCCTCGATCTTCTCGCTTGCTGTCTTCTTGGACATCTCTCTCACCTTTCTACAACCACCATCGGACTTCGATAGTATATGAACAAACGATTGACCCCCATCGACGGTTGAAAGTGCTTCACACCGTCGTTTGCTCTCAGTGCAACGATTTTCACTTTCAGTTGTATTTCGGCCGTGGTAGCGGGTGGTGGATTTGAACCACCGGTCTCCGGGTTATGAGCCCGACGAGATAACCTGGCTACTCCAACCCGCTGTGCACTTGGGTCTACGGTTGGTTATATGAACAGCACCTTGGACGGATGGAAGGATGAGCGCGCGTAAGAACAGTCATGGGACTTCTCGCGCCGCAGCCTTTCAGGTGAGGCTGTGAGCGGGGACCTTCTGATTCGCGATTCGGCCATGGTGATTGGCGACCGCGTCGTTCACGGAGACCTTCGGGTGGTCGGAGGAAAGATTGTCTCCATCGCACCTGGAGGAGGCTTGGAGCCGTTCGACGGAGAGACCGTATTCGACGCCGAGGGTCTGCACCTGCTTCCCGGCGCAATCGACCCCCAAGTACACTTCCGCGAGCCGGGACAGTCCGAGAAGGAGGACATCGGCAGTGGCAGCAGGGCCGCTGCGGCCGGAGGCGTCACCGCCTTCCTAGACATGCCCAACAACGTCCCTGCAGCCACCTCGCTGGACGCGATGCGGGCCAAGCTGGATTCTGCCTCTCGCAGCGCGGTGAACCATTACGGGTTCTTCATCGGCGCCACGCCCAACAACGTGGCCGACCTGCAGCAGGCCGTGGGCACGCCTGATGCCCCATCGCCAACTGCGGGGATCTGCGGCATCAAGGTGTTCATGGGCAGCAGCACCGGTGACCTGTTGGTTCACCAACAGCAGCACCTTGAGGACATCTTCGCTGGCACTGCGGGCATCATCGCGGTGCACGCGGAGGATGAGGACAGGTTGAACGCGCGCAAGCCCGAGTTTGCTCATCGGACCGATGTCGCAGCCCACGCCGAGTGGCGCGACAGCGAGACCGCCCTGATTGCGACCCAGAGGGCGACCAGATTGGCCGAAGACCATCGGCACAGGCTTCACGTCCTCCACCTGACCAGCGCTCTGGAGGCCAATTGGTTAGCTGCGAACAAGAGCAATCTGATTACCACCGAGGTCTGCCCTCAGCATCTCACCTTCGATGACAGCGACGTGGCCGAGCGCGGGACCAGACTGGTGATGAACCCGCCCATCAGGTATGCCGAGGACCGTGAGACTCTGTGGCGCCGCCTCAAGGACGGTACCATCGACTGCATCGCCACCGACCACGCCCCGCACACCCTTGAGAACAAGCAGCTGGGGTTCCCCCAGGCCCACTCCGGCATGCCCGGGGTCGAGACTTCGCTGCCGCTGATGCTCACGCACGCGGCCGACGGCAGGTGCAGCGTGCCCGACGTCGCGAGGTGGATGTGTGAAGGACCCGCCCGGGTCTACGGGATGATTGGCAAGGGCAGGCTGGCCGAGGGTATGGACGGGGACCTAATCCTCGTCGACATGGAATCTCACCGGGAGTTCGGGGACGCAGACACCTGGACGAGGGTGGGTTGGACCGCCCTCGACGGAATGGAATTGACCGGATGGCCGATGCTCACTATAGTCGACGGTGCTGTGGTGCACTCACGTGACGCGGACGGTGCACTGCGCGGTACTGCCGTGGGTGCCCCGGGGTCTGCCGGGCGGGCATTGGAGTTCTCGTAATCAGCCTTCGACCGTCGCGGAGTCCTTGTCTTCTTCTGGATCGTCTCCGTCAGACGAGGAGGTGCCCGGATCCGTGGTCTCATCCCCTTCCCCTTCCTCATAGTAGTAGACCTCAGTCTGATCGTGGCCAGGGATATCGAGCTCGACCATGGGCTCGAGGTCGTCGGTCCTGTGGACCGAGGCGCCGGCGGCTGAGAAGGCGTAGATGTAGTCGCCCATGAAAATCGAGCGTCGGATGCTGGTCGAGCCGCCCCACCAACCAGACAGGCCGTCCTCATTGTAGAACTCCGAGTGATTGACCATGCCGTGAGTAGATAGCGTGCCGTTCTCGGCATCAACGTCGATGAGTTCGAGCGTCGACACGAACTCGTAGCCGGAGTAGGTGTAGGTCCGGCCGTCGATTACGACCTCGTCGTAGGTGTAGCGGTAGGTGGAAAGTGGGACTGCGAGCAGTTGCTCGGGCGCCCAGTAGGTGAACGCCTTGTGCTCGTAGGTGGCCTCGGAGTAGGACCACGACCAGCCGCATCCCCACTCGTCGCAGCCCTCTTCCTCGTAGGCCGGGGACAGCGGCAGCGAGTCGGCGAGCACCGGATTGGTGGGGTCGCTGACGTCGAACAGCGATATCTGGGTCATGGACCAATCGAGCCCGAGCCCGTCCTCCCCTGGCCCTATGCCAATCGTCAGTAGGGTGTCCGCATCGACCGGGTGGATGTAGGTCGAGACACCCGGGACCTCAAGCTCGCCGAGTATCTCCGGATTGGTCGGGTCGGTCAGGTCAATGACCCAGAGAGGGTCGATGTTGCGGAAGGTGACTAGGTAGGCGCGGTCGCCCACGAAGCGGGCACTCCAGATGCGCTCACCCTCGGCGATGTCGCCGACGTGACCGATTTGCACCATCTCGCTGGAGTCTCCCTCGCACCCCTCGGGTATCATGCACTCCATGGCCACGAGCGTGAACACGTTGTTGGTCGGTCCCGTCCACTCCTCGGTCTCAAGCCACCAGCGGCCCCATGCGTCCTCGGTGGTGGCGACGCGGATGACACCATTGTGCTCCGAGACGGAGAACTGGTCCTGCACTGTGCCGTCGACCCTTCCTGAGGCCACGTAGGTGGTCTCGGTGGGATCGCTGATGTCGAAGACGTGAATGTTGGTGGCGTCGTCCCAACCGAAGTTGCGCCAGAACCACCACCAGTCGTTGGCTGGCTCTGCGAGCACCATGACGTCCTGGGAGGCGTACACGTGGGCCCACGAGGACGTGATGTGGTCGACCTCCATATCGGAGTCGTCACTCAGCATCTGGAGGGTCATGATGGTCGTGAATCCCCGACCAGCACTGTCGGCGCTGGCTGAGAACTCATCGCAGTCACCCGAACTGATTGGGTGCTGGAACAAGCCATCCTCTCCAATCTCGTAGATGTGCGGGGCGAAATCATCGAGTGTGAGGTCGTCGATGATGGCCTGGTTGGAAGCGATAGTTTCCTCCATGCTCTGGTTCCAGATTCCCATCCTCTCCTCGTCACTTTCGGTCTCCCAGTAAGTCTGAGGCAGATACACCCAGGTGCGCATGCCCTCGATGTAGGTCCACAAGTGGGTGACAGAGCGCATCGTTCCGTCGACCAGTCTCGCAGTGTGGTAGTTGCCCTCGATGTAGAGTTCGCGCTCCACATCGGGGGCAGTCCTGTCCGAGATGTCAACGACGGTGTACTTCACGAGATTCTGGACGCGGGTGTAGGTGTAGGAGTACTCCTCCTCTCCGGGGTAGCTCACTGTGACTTCCTCGGACATCAACTCCCTCAGTGGGTCGTCAGTCGGGAGACTCCAGTAGTTTATTGCGGAGGCGATGACGAGCCTATCGCCATCGAGCATCATCTGCATAGGGCTACCCTGCACGCTCATGTTGGACTCTAGAGTCAATTCCCCGAACTCGGGGACGCCCATGATTACCAGCAAGTTGCCGTTCAGCATGTAGATGTGGTAGCCGTCGGTCTTCAGGAAGTCGGCCTCGTCGACGCCTTCCTCCTGATTGTTGGTACCGGAGTACTCGCCCTCGCGGCTCCCTCCGCCATCTGAGTCCGAGGAGCTCGCGGACTCGTCGGCCGCCATCTCTGGCGCCCCGTCCATCATCGCTACGTCGTCCTCCATCCAGACTCCGCCCCCACGCCAGACCGGGGCGGCCCAGTGCCAGTAGGCCTGCTGGTCCAGAGAGACCAGCATCTCGTTGTAAATCGAGTTCTTGAGGTCACTTAGCAGGATCTCGCACTCGTCGTAACTCTCGAGCACCGGAGTGGTCCGCTCGCGGTCCGGGAGGTCCAGTCTCGGGTACTCACCCTCGAGCCAGTCGAGGATAGGGTCAATCACCTCGTCCTCGATATCTTCGAGGTCGTCCACAGCGCCTAGGCACCCTGAGCTCAGCATCATCAACAGCACTAGAATTGTAGCCCTCGGGCTTCTGTTCATGGTGAGTACGAACGGCTTGGGGGATATCAAGCGGTTGGTTAGTTGGTTTGACGTTTCTCACTCAGAACGTCGGCCCTATGGGCCGAAAGGGCGGAATCGCGATGATATTCGGAATTGGGGCGGGGATCGGATCCTCGGGGTCCTCCTCCGTTAGGCTCAGGGCGTTCGTCGTTGCTACGTCTCCTTCCTCGGAACCGGAGACTAGGGCTTGCGTGCCGCTCATGAAAATCAGGGCGGCGATGTGTAGGTCCAGGTTTCGGTCCATGGAGCGACTATCATCCACATCTGGATGATAAGCGACTTGGGTCCTTGAGTCACCCCTGCATCAGGCCCAAAAGAAAGACACCTGACAACTCCGGAGATAATCATGGACTGGCCCGCCGACCTCTCGGATGGCCGAGTAGGGAAGATTGAATTCACTTCTGCCAGTCCCTTCGAGATTCACCACATTCTGTGCAAGATATGCATATTTACGCCAGTTATTTTGCAGTCAAATTATCCTAGGAAAGTTGCTCTAAAAAGAAATCTCTAGCCCTATCTAAGGAATCAGCACGAGCAGACGGGTTGCCTTCCACATGAGCTCCTCTGTTCCGCAAGATTCGGATAATCCATCTACGCTGCCAGCGCTCATTCAGAGGTAATCGAAGACCAAGGAATAATTCTCCAGACATGTATCCATTCTTGTCTATTCTAGCAGTTCGCTTCCTTAAGCGAACCGCCTTTGGAAGAAGTGTCAGTTCTTTCTCACTGTCGAAAGAATGGTGCGCATCAGGATATGCATGTAAGGTAGCATTTGGAAGTTGAGGAAGTAGTTCTTCAACTAGATGCACAGGAGTCCAATTGTCAGCATCTCCATGAAGAATCAAAATTGGTGAATCCGACCAATTTTGGATTTCTGGTCGAATATGAGCTGCTGGATAGAATGGCAAATGAGCATCGAATGCGGACCCTAGAATATCGATAATAGGAGACCATGCCGAGTACAGAGCAACAGTTCCACCGAGGCTCCAACCTGCAATCCCAATCTTGTTGATCCTAGGGTCTTGAGCCAATACAGAACGCGTGCTAAAAGCATCAACAAGCATCATTGCATGAGTTACCGAAAGTTGGTCGTCAACTGTTGAATCAATCCCCCTTGCGGCGAATGAATTTACCTTACAAACCGCCAGCCCAGCATTGATCCAACCATCGATATGGTCTTGATGATGAGTTGCCCAACCTTTGCTTCCATGATGGGCAATTACACATCCAAACGGCCCATCGCCTTCCGGAAAGAATAGTTCAGCCTCAATTGTAGTTTGAGGTGTTTTTTCCAAACCAGTCAGTATGTGATGAATCTCAAATGGAGAGCGAGATTGAACTTGTAAGCGCTCCATCATGAGCACACGAAAGGCTCGCTTCATTTGAAATGCGGTTATTTCAGGGCTGAAAAATCAACGACCGTCGCCACCAGATCTATCTCTAGAACCTCTTCGTAACTTACGACTTTTCCTTCCATGACTTCTTCCTCTCCGAATCGACATGCAGGGGGATATGACGTCTGAAGTAATGCCCGGTGTTATGATTCCATTAAACGAGCCTGAAGATCGTTTGGCGGCCTTCGCAGCCGTCCCCAACCTAGGAGTCCACAAGAGGGGGTCAGCGGACGGCGCGAAGGCACGCGCTTGGTTGCAGCACTGAATTCTTCCAGAGAAGTCTCAGCGTATAGTGGCGCTAGTTGTCTAGCAGCGCTCGCACTGACCGCCCCATAGGTGGTCGGCGAGCATGACTAGGTCTAGCACGTTGACGGCGTGGTCACCGTTGATGTCGGCTCCCTGCATCGAGGCAGGTGCGTCCCCGTAACCGAGGATGTATTGCACCATCACGATGAAGTCGCCCAGATCGACGCTTCCGTCGTCGTTGGCGTCACCACGCAGCACACGCACAGACTCAAGGTCGCAGACCGCAACAGCGGTCTTGCTGGCCTGGGTGGCAGCCTTGGTGTCGCGACTGTCTATGGATTGAGGTCCCGAGTCAGACTCGTCCTCACCCCACAGGTAGTCGGCCAGAATGACTAGGTCGAGCACGTCGACTGATCTGTCGCCGTTGATGTCGGCCTGGGTCATCGAGGCAGGTTCTCTGCCATATCCTGCGATGTACTGTGCCATCACGATGAAGTCACCGAGATCTACACTTCCATCGTCGTTAGCGTCACCGCGTAGGTAACGCGCGTCGATGGGAGCAGCCTCAGCTGACTCGTCATCTATGTCGGTCGTTGTTTCAACGCCTCCGATGTCTTCACCGGAGACGAGGCCTGCTGTGCCAGCCAAAAAGATCAGCGCAGCGATTGTTAGGTCCACTGTTCGGTCCATGAACAGGGTCCATCGGTGTGCTAGACATAAGTAACTTGGTTCAGTGATTGGACAATTGGGACTGCCGAGCCTACCACGCATCAGGCGTTCGAGGTCCGATTGCGGTCCAACCACACCGAGAGGCCGAAGTATAGTGCCGGGTAGACGAGAGAGATCTTCACCAAGAGCAGTGGGATGTCGGGGTACTGCAGCGCTGCGAAGAGCATCGAGACTATCCAGACTATGCCCCCTCCGAAGAAGAACCAGCGCATCCCGTCGAAACGGTTCGGATAGACGAAGCGCACTGGCATCACACTCAGGGCGCTGAACGCCAGCATCAGCACCAGCACGAGCCATTCGCTGCCGGCTGTGGCCAGTACCACAACGTAGAAGGCGAAGACGTTCCAGTAAGAGGGGAAGCCGAGGAAGAAGCCATCCTCGGTGTCCTTGGACTCAGTGTTGGAGAACGCTAGGGCACTGGCTACGAGCGGGAAGGCAGCCCACAGGGGGGCTGGATCGGGCAGCCAGCCGGCGTGGATCAGCAGGACGATTGGGACGAATGTGTAGTTGATGTAGTCGATGACGTCGTCGAGTCTGGCCCCATCGATGTGCGGTGCGTGACGCTTGACATCGAGCTTCCTGGCCAGTGGCCCGTCGACGGAGTCGACGAACATAGCGACGAACATCCAGATGAAGGCCATCCGGTAGTCCCCGGACATTATGGCGTCCAGCGTGAGCAGCGCCCAGATCGCTCCTGACGCAGTGAACAGGTGCACTGACATCGCCAGCGCACGGCTCTGGACGGTGCTGCCGTCGTCTTGTCTCACGTGCCTGTCGTGATGCACGGGCCCTTGAATGCTCGTGACCGAGGGTGGTTGGTTTCTACTCACTATGGGTCATTTCGGGCGCCGCTTCTCTTTCACCTTCATCGACTCGCTGAGAGAGACATTAGACATTTCACCCGAGTCGAACCAAAACAGTCCGCAGGAGGGGCATCCATCGAGATCCAGATACTCCTTCTTGTTTGGTATCATCGCTTGTATCGTAGCTACGACCAAGGCACCAACCAGGTCACCGCCGCCGCCACTGTCGGGCATCACGTAGGTGATTGGGATTCGATTCATTCTCCCTTCGCAACTAGGGCACATCTTTTCTCCGGCCTTGCATCTACTCAGTTCTCTTTCTATGGCTAATGCCTTCTCTTCCCCGATTTTGTTGAATATTGTCTTGGAGTCGAGCATGGCCCCTCTACATTTTATGCAATAGAAATACGCAGTGGTTTCCCCAGTTGCAAAAAGGGAGTACCCAAGTGCTAAGGCAGCAGCGCACAGAAGATAAGACAGAACGGTGAAATCTTCGTTATTTCCCTGAACCATAATTTTCATACTAAAAACAAGGCACACAAGGCCAATCACAAAGGTGACTTGCTTTGCTTCTTGGCTCACTTTATCGTGGCGGTCGTAGGTGAGTTCAATGGGCCCAACAGGGGCCCCTCTTCCGCAACGGTTCGGGCACAGGAAGACCTCTGCTGAAGCAAATTGGAAGGAGGTCTCTTCTAAGGCCTCATCTGCTATTTCATCAAATTGTTCCTCTAATTTTTCCTGTTGTTGCTGGGGGATTTTACTTCCTAATCTCATATGCCTATTGCATATTCCCACCGACCTGAACTCCAAGGCATTGCAGCCTTCAATAGCACAGTTCCGATTTCCCACGATTTCTGATGGGCCCGGGGGGCTATGGATTTGTTCCCGGATTCGTTACTCTGGGCCCCAAGGAGTCACCTGACGCGTGAGTCCTAGCCTGTGAGTGAAGAGGAACCTCAGATTGAGTAGGCCGTCGCCCCATGTGTTGATCTCGGCCTCGCCGACTCTCGGCCGGTAAGGCACGCTGACCTCGGCCGTCTTACTCTTACCGAGGTATCTGCGGGCCCTAATCTTGAATTCCTGAGATAGGGGCATTCCATCGTGCTTGGGGCGGACGCGGTCGTCCTCGAAGATTGACTTATGGAAAACCCACATCCCGCTCTGGGAGTCGTGGATACCGTACCAGTAGAGAGTCTTGGCAGTGGTAGAGAGGACCCAGTTGCCGAAGCCGTGGATTCCGGGCATAGCACCCTCTTCTGCGCGCTTTAGGCGATCGCAGGTGATCCACCTCAAGTCCTCTTCGAGCAGCTTGCGAACAAGCCCTGGTACCTCTTCTCCCGGATATGTGCAATCCGCGTCCATAGTGACTATCACCTCGCCGGGAGCCATAGCGAACCCAGTCTTGTACGCCCTGCCGTAGCCCTTGCGTGGCTCCATGTACACAGTCGCGCCCTCGCCCTCGGCGAGTTCGCGGGTGCGGTCGGTCGAATTACCGTCGATAATCAGGAAGTCGAGCTTCTCGCACCAGCCGTCATTGGGCACCGAGCGAATCGTGTCTACGATGGCGGCCTCCTCGTTGCGAGTGGGGATGACCACGGTAACGTGAACTGGGAGTGTGTCGGCCATGCTAACGAAGGCGGCGACCAAAGGCCTCGTTTTGAACAATGCGAATCGCTGCCCCGGGGTCGCGCTCTTGAAATGCGGGCGCTGGGCCGCGAATACGGTGAAACCATGCACATAGCGATGCTGTCTGCCGAATATCCGCCCCGCTGGGGCGGGATGGGGTCCACGGTGTACCACTTGTCGGCAGCGTTGGCCGCTAGGGGGCACCGAATCACGGTGATTACTCGTTCCGGCGGGGGTACGGCACCCAGTATCGAAGGTGTCGAGGTGGTGAGCGTGGGCTGGGCCCCCATCCCAATGGCATTCACGCGTTCCTACGGCCGCAGTGCGATGCGAGCGTTGAGGCACCTGCACGCTCGCGACAAGGTGGATGTGGTCCACCTGCACTGTCCAATGATTTCATGGAGCATCAAACAGCTCGAGAACTGCCGACGGGACATCGCTCCAGTTGTATCCTCGCTGCATGGCTCATGGCTTGGTGAGCGTGACGGTCTGGTCGCCGCCTCAGAACAGAGGGAGGCTGCTGTCTGGGCCAATCCCAACGACCTCGCGATTCTCCTGACGGCTAAGCACTACTCGGGCTACGAGAGGGCTGCAGTCAGTGGATCCAGCGTCTGCGTGGCCAACTCCGAGGCCACCAAGCGCGACTTCGAGGTCCGCTACTCACCTCCAGCAGACTGGGACTGCGAGGTCGTGCACTGGGGCGTGGACACCAGCATGTTCGTGCCACTGCACCGCGATGACGAGGATTCCATGGCAACTCACGAGGGAATCAGGTCAAGTTACGGCGGCTCGCGCCTAATCCTAGCAGTGGGCAGGCTCGCGGCGAGGAAGGGGTACGGCCTGCTGCTGCGGGCCTTCGCCAAGGTCCACGCAGCGGACCCGAGCGCCCGCTTGGTAATCGTCGGCCGAGGTCATCTGCGCTCCCGGCTGCTCAGGCAGGCCCGAGCTTTGGGGGTGGTCGAGGCGGTGACCATCGAGCCTGGGATGCCGTTCGAGGATCTGGCGTCCCTGTTCCGCTCCGCTGACCTAGTGGTCTACCCGTCATACTACGAGGGCCAGGGCCTAATCCCGCTCGAGGCGATGGCCTCGGGGACTCCGGTCGTCACTGTCGACCATGGCCCTCTGCCGGAGATGGTGGACCAGAGCGTGGGCAGATTGTTCGAGATGGGTGACCCCGATGCCATGGCCGAGGCCATAATGGCCGAATTGGCCGATTCCGAGGAGATGCTCTCGAAGGGCGAGACTGGTAGGCGAAGGGTGTTGGAAGGATTCACCTTCGAGAGCAATGCAGCGCGCTTTGAGGCCATATACGAAAGGGCGCAGTGAAATTCCCCAAAGGGGAATTATTCATCCGTTGGTCGCACTGGCAGGGGTGGGGGAGAGCATGGGAGAGACTCAGAGTCTGCGAGACTTGCCATCTGGAACAGTGGCCAACATCGCCATCATCCTGATGGTCTCGGTGTTGGCGATAATCCAACTCAAGGCGGTGATTCAGCCGCTGGTGATAGCCATACTCCTCTTCCTGCTGATTCGACCCGCTGCGCAGTGGTTGGAGGATCGTCCGATAATGCAGAAGTACGCGCATCCGCTGATGCCCTACGGCGTCCTCGTGGTGATTCTGTTCATGGTGATGTGGATGGCCTCGCAATTGCTGTACTCCAACCTCACCGCGTTCACTGACGAGATACCCGGGCTGACCGAGCAGCTCAACAGCAAGTTAACCTGGCTAGAGGGGCTCGAGTTCTGGGGCTATTCATTCGATGTCAGCGGGCTGACTGCGCTGCTGAGCCTTGACACCATCAACGAGTACCTGACCGGGTTCGTGGGCTCACTCGCGAGCTTTACCGCGAGCGCGGTCACCGTCCTCATCTTCCTGCTGTTCATCATCCTCGAGGCTGAGACTCTGCCCCGCCGCCTGAAGGCCGCATATCCTGAGGATGCAGACAGAGTGCAGGCCGTGGCGAGCTCCTCAGGAGAGGGCATCAACACCTACGTCGTGACTAGGGCTACCGTTGCCTTCGGGCAGGCGGTGGTGGCGGGGATGGTTCTCTGGTACCTCGATATCCCGGGTTGGTTCATGTGGGCCTCAATCACCTTCATGATGGACTTCATCCCCTACGTCGGGGCACTGATCTCGCTGATTCCGCCAATCTTCCTCGGCTTAATCGTGCTTAATCCAACATGGGCTCTTGGTCTGATACTAATCCTAGTGGCCAACCAGCAGGCATGGGGTGCCGTAGTCGAGCCGCAGTTGGCCGGACAGAGGCTCGACATGTCGCCGATAGTGCTGCTTCTCCTAGTGGCCTTCTGGGGTTGGGCCTGGGGGGTCATGGGGATGGTGTTGGGAGTGCCGCTCGCAGTTATCATGAAGATCGCGCTTGAGTCCGACCCGCGAACCAGACCAATCGCCATGATGCTCTCGCGCGACCCTAAGCCGTCGGGTACCGTAGAGGAGGAGTAATCAGTCCCTCTGGACGATTACCACTAGAACTCCATCGGCCCGTATCCGCACCGACTCACCAGTGCCTACGTTATGCAGTCCTGCCGTTGACAGGCCCATCGGCTCGTCGTCGAGCTCCCAACGGGCCCCGTGCAGGTGCACACCCTGGCAAGGGCTCAGAGCGAACAACGAGAACTCTTTCCCGACTCCCATCGCGAACTCCCTCTCACCGTCATCGGGATGTACCCGATGGGTGATCGAATCCTCATGGTGCAGTCGGATCGCTGCTCCCGGGGGTGCCTCGGAGAGCGCCGCCCAACTGCCGAAGAAGTGGCTAGTGGAGCCGCCATCGGCGCCGACCACTTCGATCTCGGTGTAGCCTCGCTCGATGAGCAACGAGAGGGACTTGGCTAGGTCGCTACTCGACTGGTCGGCCAGTTCGTGGGTCATGCCACGCCATCTGGAGGAATCGACGGAATCGAGGTCCCCGAGGACCTGTTTGACCTCGTAACCCGCCTCGGCTGCCCTGTCGGCGCCGGCATCTACACCGAAGCAGGCGGCCCCTTCGACTAGGGGGGACACGACTGTGTCTGAGGGTGGCTGTCCGTTGCACCAGAGCAGAGCTCGCAACCCATCACCTCTTGCGCGCGGTAATCTTGCCCTCGAGCACCAGATCAACGTCGTTCAGCTCGATATTCGGCTTCAGCATGACTCCTCTCATGTGGATGCCGACCCTAGCCGAGCCTCCTAGGGCCGAGTTGTCACCGAACCCGAAGTAGGCCGAGCCGCGTACCACCTGATCCTCGAGCCTGTTCCCGGTCATCCTCGCTCTCGAGTTCATCCCGAAGCCGAACTCGGCCACGGTATTGACCAACCCGGCTCTAGAGGGGCGCAGACCCACCTTGGCCTCGTCGAGCACCTCCTGAATACCCTCTGCCAGTTCCCCTCCGGAGATGCTGACCACCATGCCGTCCTCGACCAGCAGGGTGAGGTTTTCTTCCAGCAGGTTTCCCTCCCACGAACCATCGATGACTATCTTACCGCTCATGGTCTGCTCCTTGGGCAGAACGAAGACTTTGCCGGCGGGCAGGTTCGTCACCTGCCCGGGTCTGTTGCAAATCCCATTGTCCTCAAGCACCCAGCGGCCCCCAGTCCGGAAGGTCACGTCGGTACCCGCAGGGGTCGTCACTCTGACGTCACGCCTACGTCGCAGCATCGGGTTGAGGCCTGAGATTTCCTTCTGCAGAGCGTTGTAATCGGCAGTCATGCCGCCACCAGCCAGCATCTCCTCGTTGATTCCGGGCATCGATGCTATCCTAGCCCCCTCGCGCGATGCCGTCAGACGGGCGCGGGTGTGAGTCAGGGAGTGGCGGGTGGCCAGCATCACGACGTTCTGGCGGCGCATCAGGTCACCCACAGATGCCGGGGGCTCGTTGCCCTGTCTGTGTCTACGGGGCATCATCATCATCAGGATGCGGTCGGTGACCTCCGAGGCGGCCTCGTACAGAGAACGCCCGACTTCGGAGGTGGTAGGATCGGTGACAACCAGCACGTGCTCGTGCGGCCGTACCTGCATACACGTCCTAACCACGGAGCGTGCTGCGGTGAGCATCGCCTCCTCGTGCTCGGTGTCGTCACCGATTGAAACATCGGACTCCTCGGCCATCGCTCCTCGGCCCGTGATGAGAGTTCCGTTATTCAACACCACTACGCAATGTCAAACCAATTCACCACGGCAGTCATAGGCGAAGGTGGGCTGCGCAGAGTGATGGAAGGGGTCCGGACGGTGCGTCTAGTCGCCGCTCTCGCGGTAGCCGCCTTGCTCACAGGTGGCTGGATGATGAGCGCCCCGTTCGACGAAATAGTCGAAGACGACGGAGACGAGGGGGACAAGGTACCGGCCTCACTAGCCTCGGAGGAAGATACCGAGGGAGATGCAGAGCCGGAGCTCAGGAGGGAGGAGAAGGAGGAAGGCTCCGAATCCACTCTTCCAGAGAGACTCATAGCAGGGGGAGCGGGTGCCCTAGGATCTCTGGTCCTAGGCTCGTTTATGCTTGAATTCGTGAAGGTAACTGTGCTGGTTGCGCTGGTCTCCCCGATGCTCGCGAGGATGAAGGCCAACAGGGAGGATATGCTAACCCGCGGTCGCCTGCTTGGTTATCTCGAGGCCAACGCGGGAATCCACTTCTCGGCACTGCGCGACGCTCTGGGCCTCGCCAACGGAGTGACGGCCTATCACCTCCACACGCTGGAGTCGACAGGGCAGGTGATTTCGTGGAGAGATGGTAAACTGCGTCGATATGCGATTTCCAGCCTCTCGAAGGAGGAGGTCAGTCGAATCAAGAATCCGATAGCAGGGACTCGCCTAGCTATACTTGAGGTCCTGGCCGAATCTGGCAACATAGGCCTCTCGGGGACTGATATCCGCTCAAAGTTGGAGATCTCGAGGCAGCTGCTGAGTCATCACCTGAGCGAACTGCGAAACGGAGAGCTCGTCGAGGCTGCCTCGGAGGCGAGGCGCCCCAACTGGAGACTTTCAGATAACGGAATGGAAGCTCTAGTTACCTCGAGAGAGGTAGCTAGGATTGAGGCTGCAGCCTGAATCATAGGGTACCCTCTGACTCGGGTTGACTCAGTGGGTATTCAGAGGGTCTTCCAATCAGATAGGATCGCACTCATCTGGAACTGTGATACTGCTCATTGGCGATTTCCATCATCGCTGACATTAGTTGAGCAATATATTCTGCCTCTGGCTCATAAACCGCCCCGAGTCCACCGATTGGCAATATAAATTCATCATCTATTACTACAGCAAGGAACTTTGTCCCCATTGGGCCATCCATATGCAAAACTCCTGTCATACTGGAGTCGCCAATTCTCCAAGGAAGACCTCCATATTGCCAATTTCCTCTCCAAAAAATCCCTATATTGGTAATCATTAGTCCATTTTTAGGAGCGAAAATAGCCGTTTTTTCATCTAATAGAGCGAATACATCTGTTTCCTTAAACATACCATTTACGCGGAATCGGTCATTGGAAATCCCATTATTGAGTTTCTTTGCAGGAATATTGGGTGCTAGATACATATTGCAATTCTTTACCGGTCTCTGTCCCAATAGGCTGACTTTAGGTAAATCTGGTGCAGTTGATAGCACGAAATCAATTGGTTCACCAAAGACTAATTCTTGAATATCTTCGTCCAAGAATAATTGGAGATTAATGTCTTCACCATCTGGAGTAAGGAATGGTGCCCATACTGCATTATTGAACAACATATGTTC
>JASMMD010000013.1 GCA_030748335.1 Candidatus Thalassarchaeum sp.
AAACCTTCGCCGGCGACTACAGCTGGGTTTTGAACTACTCGGGCTCGACCTGGCTGCAACCAGCCGAGGCAGTCGACGTGATACGAATCCAGGGTAGGGCCAATGCCACCGTCCAATTAGGGCTCGATTGGACACCTAGGGGGGCAACCAATTGGGTGTCAGGGTTCGCCAACGATATCTTCCACGATTTCCCGATAGTAGGCAACAACTCTTCTGTGGTGGCGCAGTTACTGGTGCCGTCCACCCTGCCCCCAGCGCCTGACGGTTCCCCGGCCCCGCCAGTGATTCACAGACTTGCTTCGGGTTGGATTGACAATACGACCGGGGGTTACAACCTCAGCTTCGATATGCCCTCGGGCGTAGGCTCCGGAGTGTATGATCTGAGAGTAGTGCTCGACTTCAACCAGAACCCACCCTCCGGCGGAGTCTACTTCAAGGTCCAGGACGATGCCGTCTACGATGCCGGTATACAGACGGAGTTCGTGGTCGATGCCGCTCCGAGCGCACTGATTGTGGTAGCCGGCTCGACCATGATAGTCAATGCCACCATAACTGACGTCGAGGACAACTCCCTGCTGCAGGGGGTGTTCGCTAACATCTACTTCGACTGGGGTGGCCCTTCCGAGGCAATCATGGAGAACCAGACCACCGGGTCAGATGGAATCGCGTCGTTCAGTCCGGTGATTCCCGCGGATACGGCTCCCGGATACTACACCGTCAGGGTACACGCGCCCGATGATAAGTCGGACAACCTTACAGTTGCTGACGCAGGCAGGTGGCTCGGTAACGACAGCCTAGTCAATCTCACGGTGCAAGTATCCAGTTTCGTCGAGATAGACAGCATTCCCACTGAGGTCACGGCGGGGCAAGCATTCGCCCTCAGCGGCAGGGTAATCGATGCGATCGACGCCAACAGGACCGTCAACGGACCAATGTCAGTAGAGGTATTCTTCCTCTTCGATTCCAGCGAGATTCTGGTGCCGAGCGCCACCACTACGAGCAACGGCTCATTCGCAATCTCAGTACCCACGGACCCGCTGGGCGACGGCGTTACCAGCGGCCTCAAGACTGTGATTGTCAGCGTCATCAACGGTAGCACACCGTTCTACCTCACTGGCACAGGAAACGCCTCGATACTCGTGCGAGGGGTGACTCAATTCGTAGACAAGAGCCCGATTATCAACACGGTCGCAGATCGTGGCTCATCAATCAACTTCGGGGCCCGACTTGTGGAGTCGAGCGACAACGACAGGCAGATTGGCAACGCCACCATAGGGGCGAAGTTCCACGACACGTGGCTGCCGGAGATTCAGACGAACGGTGTGGGCGTGGTCAACTTCTCGTTCGCTATACCACATTCCCATCCACTCGGACTGATAGCCATCACGCTGTTCTTCAACGGCTCATCAACTCTGCACTCCACCACCACCACCATCACGACCATCACTGTCAGGTCCCCGACCATCCTCACCGTCGACCCAATCACGGACAATCCTGCGGCGGGCGATTCATTCTCGGTCAACGGCACGCTGACTTCCAGCAACGGCAGTGGCATAACAGACCGCGATGGCAACAGCCTCGCCCTGTCCCTGACGTTCTCAATCGACGGGCAGAGTAACACTTTCACAGTTCCACACGGGCATGCGCACTTCACGCCTAACGGCTCTTGGCACGTCGAGATACGCCTAGATCTCACCTTCCCGAGAGGTACCCACGACCTGATGGCCACCTATACTCCCAATGTGAACTACTACGGTGCAAGCTCAGGCAACTCGACCTTCGACAGCCGTGGGTACTCGCTGCTGACCATCACCGACCCCCAGGACCTCGACCCGGACAGCAGGACCATCCGAGGAGATGTAATCAGCGTGAACGTCTCACTAATCGACAACGCCGGTCAGCCAATCGTGACAGAGCCGGTCGACATCCTGATTGACGGCGTCTTCGCCTCGAGGGGCCACACTGACATCAACGGCAGCATGAATGCGCTTATCGATGTCAACATCACCAGAGCGCCCGGCCCGATGACGATAACCGCCGACTTCGCCGGAATCAGCGGCACCACTGGACTGCTGGGAGATGAGTCCTGGACCCGCGTCATCATCCTCGCACCGACCGAGCTGGAGATTACTTCCATCACCGGTTCGGCCATAGCCGGCGAGAGCGTGACCTTCAGCGGCACCCTGCTCGACGAGCACGCCCAGTTCCTAATCCACGGGGGCAACCCACGAGGTGGAATCATCCACCTTGAGATAGACGGTACCACTGTCGGTCCGGTTTACTCCACGCAGTCCAACGCCAGCACCGGAGAGTGGTCGATAACCTACGACCTGCCGCTGGACGTAGACTACGGCTTGCACACAGTCACGGTCAGGTTCCTTGGAGGATTCACATGGGTGGATCCGATGGGCCAAGGCGACTCGCTCAACCCCGAGTACTACCTACCCTCGTCACACACGACGACTTTCAACGCAACCCAGACCTCTCAGGTGGTCCTGACGACTCCACCAGGGGAGGTTGACAGGAACGAACTACTCCTGATTGAGGGTATGCTGACCGACGGCTCGGGCAGGGTACTTCCAAACAGGAACCTAGAGGTCTCGATGAATGGGGAGTTCCTGACCGGACTCTCTGTGGGTGAAAACGGGACCTTCAGCCTGTACATCCCTGTGCCCCCTGACATGGAGCTGGGGCCACGAATAGTACTAATCACGTACCAAGGAGAGGAGTTTGTACTGGGCTCCAATTCCTCGACCATCTTCACTGTGTACGGGCCTGTCGAAATATCCGTGGTTCAGCCCCAGGCCGTAGCGGTCGGGGACCCGCTGATGCTTAGCGGGACGGTCAGGGACAACCTGCCGGGGGGCTGGCTCTCCAACCACTCGCTACAGATCTTCATCGACGGGATTCTCGTTGGAATCACCAGTTCAGACGAAAACGGCGAGTGGTCGTACCTTTGGACCGTCTCGGACTTCCTCGAGGTAGGCAACCACACCTTGACAATCAGGGCACCCGAGCAGGGCTACCACCGGGTCGGCTCCACCGAGACTGTCCTGATAATCGCCTACCACACGGGAATGACCCTGCAGGTCGATTCTCCCGTAGTAACGAGAGGAGGCTCTTGGAACTTCACCGGGCGTCTGTTCGACGAGGACTCTTCAGGCCGTCCGGGGCTCGAGGATAGGGAGTTGACCGTACGGATTGATGGCGAGGTCGCAGGGACTGTCACCACATCCATCGATGGCACCTTCAGTTACACTCACGATTTGGGGTACACAATCGCACGCGGACCACACAACATAGCCTTCGCCTTCCTTGGCGAAACCTACTACCTACCAGTCCAGTACAACGTCACAGTATACGTCAGGGCGGACATAGAGATTGAGGTGTTCTCCAACAACCTCGACATAATCCGAGGGGACCCATTCGCCAAGATTAGGCTGCAGGGTCGGATTCTTGAGATAGGAGGGGAGTCCAACGTGATGAGCAACATGACGATATCATTGCACTGGGACGATCTGATTCTACCGCTGTCCGGGAACCCCTGGGACGATGACGGGACCGAGCACTTCGGCCTCGCCACCAACGCAATTCACAGCATGCCCCCGGGTCCATTGACCCTGACTGTGAGGGTCGAACCCGACGGCTCGAGGTACCTCAACGGCGCCACCGTCGAGGTCGAGGTCGAGATTCTGATATCCGTGGCCTACCGATTCAATCCCGAGTCCCTGTTCGTAGCCGAGGACCAGAGGCTGCTGTCAGGCTCAATCAACGTCACTGCGCTCGACACCGGGCAGGTGGTGCCCGACTTCCCGATTTCGGCCTATCTGGTGAACGGCAGCTGCGTCAACAAGGACTCGCCGCACTTCGCCGTGGTCGGGCTCACCGACCAGAATGGCCTGTTCACCTACCAGTTCGAATCGTTCACCGGACTTCCATCATTCTACAACCAGACCTTCTGGGGCGGGCTGCGGGTGTGTTTCGCAACTGACTCCGAATTTGTCGATCCGATTAACAAGACATGGCCCCCTATGTTCCGCGACGGACTCGACGTCGAGTACGAGCAGCAGTCAGGCAAGGCCTTCGGATTCTCGACCATCCTGCTGGCCGCGCTGCTCGCCCTCGCGCTGCTGACAGGGGCGGCCATGCTGATGCGTAGGCGCAAGCAGGCCGCCATAGATGAGTTGGCTGGTGTGTTCAGCTACACGGCCGAGCTACTTGCTGCCGGCGACGAGGTCAGGGAGGCCATCTTCAACTGCTACGAGAGCCTGTGCCAGATTCTGATGCGCAGAGGGTTCTTGCGCCGGGACTTCGAGACCGTACGCGAATTCGAGCTGGCGATTCGCAACGCCTTACCAATCAGCGAGCAGGCCCTAATCGCGCTCGACAGGATTTTCGAGGAGGCTAGGTACTCCAGTCACGTGCTCGGGGAGCCCCATCGGCAGAACGCGCAGATGGCACTGTCCACCGTCCTACAGGAGATCGACGAGCTGCAAGAGGTCCCGGAAAGAGACTCCTACGTGGTCGACGATGGAATCAGGTGAACTCGAGACTCAACTCGCCTTCCGACCACACGGCCCTCGCCAGTGCGCTACCCTCCGGCAGGGCGAACTTCCTGAGGATGCCTCCAAAACGCTCCGGTGCGATGAGTCGGACCACATCTCCCTGCTCATTAGCCAGCCTCTCTACTACCAACTCCTCGGGGAGGACCGAAGGAAGGGGAATACTGATCCTGTCGGCACTCAACGAGCCACCCAGCTCAGCTAGCATCTCGTCCAGAGGCTGGATGTCTCTGGCTAGGGACTTGGCTGCCTCAATTGGCTCGGAGATTTCTGACACCACCTTGGCATGCTCTCCGCGCACCTCCTCGAGGTGAGGCAGATCGGCGAGGAACTCCTCGTGCATCCGCTCCGCCCCCAAATCGAGGCCCGGTGTCATGACACCGAGGGATGACTCATGTCCTCTTGGCCCGGGCATCTCTATCTGCACCCGAGACCATTGCATGCGCACCATCACGAGAGCCGCACTCGGATGAACCCATTGCTCATTCAGTATGCCTGGCTGGGTCAGGAAATTTCCTGAAGAAGCGCCCCGCGTGCCTCGCGGTCCTGTCCGAATCGACCGATTCCACCGCGTGGATTCCATCAGGCATGCAAATCCTGAAGCCGCGCTGGAGCAGGCGCTTCTCCAGCAGCACCACTAGGGCGCGGTCGGCCGCTTTCCTGATTGGCCTACCAATGGCTTGCAGGAGCCTATTCACTGCTGGCTGGGAGCCGGCGTACCTCCACGCCCGCGCACTGTCGTACTCATCCTCGTAGTACTCCCTTAGAGCGTCTTGGCGGGCGCTGGGAGGAGGCAGAGGCAAGCCGATACATATCACCGCGTCGAGGATGTTCCCTGGGTAGTCGACGCCCTCGGCCAGTTTGCCACCTAGGACTCCCGCGAGCAGCGCAGGAGTCTTCGAGCGCCTCAGTTGGTGTAGCCTGTCAACCATACTATCCATCTGCTCCTTAGAGGCTCCCGAACGTTCTTCCAACAGTTGACGACTGCGCACCACCCAGTCCTGGTCCTCCAGTACTATCTGCTCCAGCAGGGCGTAGCTCGGGGCGAACACGGCGACGTGCCCAGGTGTCTGACGCAGCACGGAATGAATATGCTCACGAATCCTAGCGGTGTTCTCCTCGCCTCGCTCGGCGTACCGGCTGGTGACGTCCTTCGCGATTAGCACCGGTCGCCTCTCGGACAGGAAGTGGGAGGTGTACTCCTTGACTATTGAGACCCTAGACTCGGGGACATTGAGGAGATCGTAGTACATCCGCGGGGGAAACAGGGTACCTGACATCATCACAGCGCCTCGGCACTGGTCAAGCAATTCTCCGCTTACGACACCCGGATCCAGTAGGTGTGTGGTCAGTCTGTGCTCCTCCTCACCTAACTTGTCATGGACAAGGGCGAAGGCAGGGCTGTCGTGGTTCTGCATGCAGGTTTGTAGCAGAATGGCCAGCCGCATGCAGGCCGTCTCCTCCTCGATCTCATCATCGTCCTCATCGATATCCACCCTTATCGACTGTAGCAGTCCGACCAGAGCACTGAGCTCGACGGCCCGTTCGATGTCCTCGGCCATTATCGCAGATACCCGGCCGAGGAAGTCCGTCATCGAGACCCTCTGGTCATCAGTCCTGCTCGAGGAGAGCCCGCCGTCTATCTCAGTGAACCACTTCGGCAACTCACTCCTTAGCCTGAGCATCGCAGCCCTCATCCTTCTGAGTCTGTCCAGCTCGGCATCGTTCGAATCAGATTCGGCCCCGTCGAGTAAGGCACCCTCCGACTGAGTCCTCTCGGTGTGCTCCTCAATCTCGAAGATGGCGTCCCTGACTACCTTCATCGTCAACCTGCGCTCAAAGCCCCTGCGAATCCTGTCAGGGAGGTTGTGTGCCTCATCAACCACAAGCAGCGTGTTCCCCAACTCTATGCCCATCGCTGTGAGGGAGGACTCCCTAACGGCCTCCACGAACACGTGGTTGTAGTCGCAGACCACCACATCGGCAGATGAAGCCGACTCCCTTGCCGCCTTCCACGGACAGATGCCGTGGGGCATCCCCTCGTCTCCAGCCGTACACATCGAGACGAGCTCGTCTACATGCAATGGGTCGCGCAGTATCCGGGGGCGGATAAGATTGGCATCGGCGAGCCACGGTCGACAGGTACGCGAGCCGCGCTTCTCGGCACACAGCCTTGAGAACAACGCCCGGTGTTCGTGCCTGATCTCGTTGATGCACATTCCCTGCTGCCCTATCAGGTCCACCAGTCTGACCCCCGGAGTGTCGGGATTGAGCCTCTCGTTGATTCTGCGAACCGTGTCAACCACTATCCTGTGCTGCGACTGACGGCTAGTCAGGAACATCACCACAGGTGGCTCCTCCGAACTCCTCGCGACCTCGATAGCAGCGGCTAGGGCCGCTGCCGTCTTGCCGATGCCCGTCGGCGCGGCGGCCAGCAGGAACCCCCCGACTCCGAGTGCTGCGATACCGTCGCCAATCATCTCGGCCTGGGCGTCGCGGAGGTCCTCGTGGGCGACGAACCTCCCTGCACCTGACGATGGACCCGCCCTCATAGAAGCGGACCTGATGATAGACCGACCAAGAAGATTGGCCATCATCTAGTGATGATGGCTTCGGAATCACGGCTGTCTAAGATTACCTTCATCGGTTCATCCAAGCTGACATGGCGGAGGGCCCCGGAATCGGTTGAAGCCGCAATCGAGTCCAGCCACTCCCAGTCGACGAAGTCGTCTGGACCTATCGTGAGATAGCCGATGTTGAAGGTGATGATGTTCTGGAAGAAATGGGTGCCCTGCGAGGGCTCGACGTGAATGTCCGTCATGGGCACCTCGACAATCACACTGGAGCCCATGATGTGTTCCCACTGGGCCGGGATGCCCAGTGAGGGATCTGATGACCCCCATCTGCCCGGTCCAATCAGCACGTAGGCCCTGTCCTCCGCCCTCAGGGCTGCATCTATGGCAGCAATCTCGGAAATCAGGTCCGTCGTCCGCATCCTATCCAGCCTCTCTGGGTGGACGTACACTACGTCCCTGATGCCCTCAATGACTCCGTTTCCGAGGGACTGGCTGCATATGCACATCGCCTTTGAGCGATCGACATCGGCTAGGTCGATGTCTATGTCGACAGATTCCTCCATCATCGGCCTGACCTGTAGGATGGCGAATCTCTGCCTCCCCGAGTCCTGATTGATGGACATCGCGAACTCGAGCTCGACTGGGGAGCCGATGTAGTTCTGGCAGGTGTTGAGGACGTGGCTGAGTATCTCCGAGAGCGGGAACCTTCCGTGCTTGAGTACGGGGGCGAAGGTGACGACCCTCGGGCCACCATCCACAGCCAGGGAGTCGATCATGCGGTCGTCCGAGACAACGTAGGTCGAGCCTACGAGAGCTAGGCAACCGTCCTCCTCGGCCTCAGCCAGACCAAGGTTGAGCAGGTTGTCCTCCTCGTCAGCGTGGACCTCTCCGTCTTCCTGCCTCATTGGAATGGCGAAGAAGTTGCGTTGCGAGGTGTCCAGAGTGGCTTGATTGCTGTGGAACTGGTGGATTCTGCGAGGCTGGCCCGGACTGTACCTCAGGCACTTGCCTCCGTTGGAAACCTGACGACCCAGTCCTATGCATATCGCGGCAATTCCTTCTTCTGCTACAAGGGGTTCGATGGGGTAGTGATTACGACTCCTAGCAGCCCCCGATATGGTCGGGTAGAAGCGCCCGTTGACCTCGTCGCCGACTAGGTCCTGTATGACCACAGCCATGCGCTCGTCCTCGATAGTACTCGGCGTGGCTGCGACGTACGCCTTGGCCCTGCGGTAGTATGTAGACGCGTAGACCAGTTTAATCGCCTCAAGGACTCTCTTCAGCCTGACCACGGGGTCCGGGTGGTCGTTGGCCAGCATGTAGGTCGCGTACACCCCTGCGAAAGGCTGGTGGCTTGAATCCTCAAGCAGGCTCGACGAGCGGACGGCCAGTGGCCACTTCGTCTGTTGCAACATCACCGAGATCTTCTGGGCCATCTCATCTGTGAAACCGGCTTTCAGGAAGGCCTCGTTGACCACCGCGTCCTCGTGGTCCTCGTGAGCGAATCTGCCAAGGTCATTGTCCTCTACAAACTCCTCGAACACGTCAGTGCCGATTACCACCGACCTTGGCACCACGAATTCGACATCGGGGAACTCGCTGCCCAGCCCCAAGTCAAGCATGCGGGTGAATAGAAAGGCCAGCCCCCTGCCCTTGCCACCCAGACTGCCCCTCCCTATCCTCTGGAAGCCAGCACCCTCGCGCTTGGAGTCGTAGTCCCCAATCGTGCGCATCCTGACTTGGACGATATGACTCCTTACGGAGTCGGCAATATACTTCCTAATTCCCTCTGTGGTATCGAAGTCACCAATCTTCTTCGGCCTCATCCCTGAAGCTAGGCTGAACTCCGAACGCGTCCTCAGCCAATGAGAGAACTGATTCCTCCCGGCATGGTACTCAATCGAGTCAATCGGCGCGCTCTCGAGCCCGTGTATGAATTCCTCTAGGTTCGAAGCCCTAGTGACCTCGCTCCCGTCAGGCATCCTGAATACGAAGTCGCCAAAGTTCATCTCATCGACCATGAACTCCTCTATCCTCCTGTACAATTGGGAGTCCTCCTTGTGCAGGAAGCGGACACCCAGTGCCTCAGCATCCTCCTTCAGTTCGATGTTCTTCGACTGGAACAGTATAGGCATGTAGCGATGACCCTCCTGAGCGTAGCGCACCAGCTCAAGCCCAGCTGTGTCTCTCTGCCCACCTTGGTTGGGGAACTTGCCGTCGGTGAAAATTCCGATTATGTTGTTGTGATACCTGTCAATGATTGACTTGGCGGAATTCATGTCGGAGGCCAGTAGAATCTTGGCCCTCGCCCTGAGTCTCAGCAACTTCTCATGGAGATTCCCTCCCTCTCCCATCAGACGCGTCGTCTGCTCCACCAACTGTGTGTATAGCAATGGGAGGTACGCGGAGTAGAATCTGCGACTGTCCTCGATAAGCAGGATGACCTGAACATCGCCGTCCCTCACGTCGTTCTCGACGTTCCGCTCGTCCTCAATCAACTTGCAGATTGACAGCAGTATCCTACTATCGCCTGTCCACACGAAGATTCGGTCAATCCCCTCGCCAGCGCTCAGGGTCGCTAACTCGCGGGTGTTGTGACTCAGCATGACCACGGGAAGGCCCTCGACGATTCGCTTCGCCTCAGTTCCGAACGCCTTGACGTCTATCTCCCCGACCCTCGCCATAGTGATTACGAGATCGAACTCGCGCGTGCGTAGCAGCCCGAGGGCGTCCCGGGCATCGGGGCTGTGGATGATGCGGGGTGCCTGAGAGAGGTTGAGGTCGGAGTACTCCTCCTGCATAATCTCCGCTAGGTACCCCGATTCTTCCAGCAAGTAGTGGTCGAAGTGACTGGCGACGAGAAGGACGTCTCGGACCCTGAACGGCGTCAGTCGCTCGAAGCGACTCCAGTCGGAGATGCTCTCGCCCATGCACTCGGATGGGAGCATCATGCATCAAAGTTCAGACTGCGATGGTAGGGTGTCCCGCACGAGACGTGCGAGACGGTGTGTGTTGAAATTCAACGAAGATGCTCCCGATCGGTCTCGCGCGACTTTCCTCTGACAGTCCTCGGCACATCACGGGCGTCATAGCCAATCGCGTCGGAGAGCTTGGCCCGGGCTCGCAGGCCCTCTAGGCCACAGAGAATGGGTTGGGCGAGGGGGCGTCGGTGACGCCCCCCCGCGTTGTTCTCGTGCATCCCATCATCGCTCATCCTCTCACCTCATAGAGCGTTCGAATCATCATCGAAGCGCGCACGCAGTTCGTCCATGCGCATGGAGAGTACCTGGTCCACGGTAGCACCCTCAAGGGTCGCCTTGGCGATGTGCTCACGGGCAGCTTGCCGCAGCACCGAGGCTGCCGACTCTCCTCGCAGCCTGCAGAAGTCCCGCATCCTCGCCGTGAGGTCGGGTCCGAGGTCAACCTCAATCCGCTCTCCCATCGAGGGCAGGGGCGAAGCGAGGTACCTCCGGACGGCCTCCCTAATCACATCGGAGCGGTTTCGCATGCCGTCGAGGCCAACCCGCTGGTCGATTTCCAGCAAGTGATCCTCAGGGACTCTAAGCGAGACCATCGGGCTGACACCGGCCATCTCCTGCTCCTCCTGAGTCCGGCAGACCCAGTGGGGGCACTTAACTGTATTGCAATTGAAAGACAAATGAAATACGATGGTTGTGAAACGACTCCGGGATTTTACGCACGTCTCCCAGCAACCCGGCAATAGTGCGTTTCAAGGCCAAACGTCCTTTCGAAGCCCCGCAGGGTCGGGCATGAAGGTCATCAACGATGCGATACACGGCCAGTTCACGCTGGATGGAGTTCGCGGCGACCTGCTAGCCACTCCGGAGATGAACAAGCTCAGTCATATCAAGCAACTAGGGCTGGCACATCTGGTCTTTCCTGGGGCCCACCATACCAGATTTGAGCACTCCCTAGGTGTGTCGCACATCGCAGGGATGATGGCCAAGTCACTGGGCTTGGACGATCACGAGACCGACACTGTCCAAGCAGCTGCTATGCTCCACGACGTCGGTCACGGACCATACTCGCACACACTTGAGCACATTCTGCACGAGCGCGGAGGGATGGACCACATGTCGATTACAGAGGGGATTATCCTCGGCGATTATGACGTTCTACGGGACGGCGAGCAGTCATCAGTGCCCGAACGCCAGACGATTCCGGACATTCTGGAGAAGCACGGCTTGGAACCCAAGGAGGTGGCCGATCTCATCAGGGGGCCCGGAGCCGGCGGCACAGAGCGCTCGCTGTCGACGTGGACCGAGGGCAGTGAGGACTTCGTGGACGAAGATCTGACGCTAGCGCATTTGGTTCACGGGCCGGTGGACTGCGACCAGTTGGACTACCTACTTCGCGACTCGCACTTCACCGGCGTGACTCACGGCAAGGTGGACCACCGTCACCTAATCATGTGCCTAGAGAGGCACGGAGGTGACATCGCGGTGGAGGAAGGAGGTCTGCCAGCGCTCGAGGGCATGATGGTGGCCAGAGCGCTGATGTACAGTGCAGTGTACTTCCACAGAGTCACTAGAGTTACTGAGGTCATGCTCTCTAGGGCGGTCGAGCGGAGTTCGGATAATATGCCGGACTCGCTCGATCTGCAGCGCCGGGTCGATGCCGAGATATGGGAGGTACTCGGTGGCGCCGGAGAGTATGCTCAGGACATGATTCGCAGACTGAAGTACCGGCAACTGCTGAAGGTTTGCTGCAGCAGGCGCAGGGAAGAGCTGAGCCCCGAGCAGATAGAGCGTCTGCTCGACATCGCAACGAACCCCGATTCCCGCAGGCAGTACGAGGATGACCTAGCGCATAGGGCCGGCCTGCAGCCAGGATATGTCGCCATCGACGTCCCCAACGTCAAGCTCCTGCTCGCTGAGCCACGGATGTCTCAGGTCGAGGTGAGGATTGTCGGTGACGACGGGCGCACTCGGTGGCTACGTGAACACACCCCCATTGCTGATGCCCTGAAGAAGCGCCAAGTGAGTCAGGCAGCGGTCTACGTGATTACTCTCCCGGGCCATCAGTCAGATGTGGCGCAGTTGGCCGAAAGGCATCTGTTCTCCTGAGTTTTATCGGCCCCTATGGGGCCGTTCGATTCACTAATCCCTTTGGGATACCATTCAAAAGCACCCCCTCGGTCGCGCAAGCGCCCGGTACCTCATAGTAGGAATCGTTCAATCCCCTTGGTGAGCCAATGGACAGCACAATGAAGCAAGTGTATGATAGCGTAATTGCAAGAGACCCCAACCAGCCCGAGTTCCATCAGGCGGTAGAGGAGGTCTTGGACAGCCTAGAGCCTGTGGTCAAGGCCAACCCGGGGTACATCTCGGTCGTCGAGGCGATTGTCGAGGCCGAGAGGATAATCCAGTTCCGGGTGCCTTGGTACGACGACGATGGTACCCTCCATGTCAACCGCGGGTTTCGTATCCAGTTCAACAGTGCGATAGGCCCGTACAAGGGCGGGCTCAGGTTCCACCCCAGCGTCAACCAGTCGATACTGAAGTTCCTCGCCTTCGAGCAACTCTTCAAGAACAGCCTGACCGGCCTTCCGATGGGTGGAGGCAAGGGCGGCTCCGACTTCGACCCCAAGGGCAAGTCGGATGCCGAAGTCATGCGCTTCTGCCAGTCATTCATGATGGAGCTGTGGCGCCACATAGGAGCCGACCTCGACGTCCCAGCAGGCGACATCGGTGTGGGCGGCAGGGAGATTGGCTACCTCTTCGGCATGTACAAGAAGCTCGCGAACGAGTTCACGGGGGTGCTCACCGGAAAAGGTCGCTCATATGGGGGATCTCTGATTCGCCCGGAGGCGACCGGCTACGGCTTGGTCTACTTCGCTAGGGAGATGCTGGCAACCAAGGGCAAGTCATTCGAGGGAGCCACTGTCGCTATCAGCGGCTCGGGCAACGTCGCGCAGTTCGCTTGCGAGAAGGTCCTAGATCTGGGTGGCAAACCGGTGACTATGTCTGATAGCAGTGGATTCATTCACGACCCGTCCGGCATAGATAGGGAAAAACTCGCTTGGATTATGGACCTCAAGAACAACCGCAGAGGCAGGATCAAGGAATACGCAGATCAATTCGACGGGGTCGAGTACACCGCATCCAAGCCGGAGCCGAACCTGAACGGCCTTTGGAACACCAACGTCGACATAGCACTGCCGTGCGCGACCCAGAACGAGGTCAACGGCGAGGAGGCCCAGATGTTGGTTGACAACGAGGTCATCGCGGTCGCCGAGGGAGCCAACATGCCCTGCACGCCCGAGGCAGTGGAGTGCTTCCACGCCAATGGGGTGCTGTTCGCGCCAGGAAAGGCCTCGAACGCAGGGGGTGTGGCTACTTCTGGACTGGAGATGAGCCAGAACAGCCTGCGGATGAGCTGGACCAGAGATGAGGTGGACCAGAAGCTCGAGGGCATAATGGTGGACATCCACAGGAACGCATTCGAGACTGCGGAGAAGTACGGCATGCCCGGCAACTACGTCGCCGGGGCCAACATCGCCGGCTTCCTCAAGGTCGCCGAGGCGATGCAGGCTCAGGGAATGATCTAGAAATTCTCAGCGAACACGCGGCCCGGCTCCCTTACCATCGGGAACGTACCCATGTCCAATATCCTCATCGACCAATTCTTCATGAATATGCTCGGGGACTTCATCCTCGTGTAGTGACGATAGGAACTTCTTGAGCCTCTCGCTTTTTGGATTGTTGATGATTGAAGAGGGACCTTCCTCCGCAACCATTCCCTCATCCATGTAGATCACCCGGTCAGCAACATCTCTGGCGAAACCAATCTCGTGGGTGACAATCAGCATCGTCATGCCCTCGTCCGCCAGTCCCCTAATGGTCTCGAGGACCGATCCGATTAACTCGGGGTCCAGCGCGCTGGTGGGCTCGTCGAACAGCAGCACTTCGGGACGCATCGCCAGGGCACGCGCTATCGCGACCCTCTGCTTCTGGCCACCAGAAAGATTGCCCGGATATGCATCCACCCTGTCCAGCATGTCGACACGCTCGAGCACCGACATTGCCCGCTCCTCGGCTTCACTCTTACTCATCTTCCTGACATGTCTGAGCCCCAGCGTGATGTTGTCCAATACCCTCAGGTGGGCGAATAGCTCGAAGGACTGGAAAACCATCCCTATCCTAGACCTCAGGTTGTTCACGTCCGTGTGAGGGGTGTTAATCTGCTCGCCCTTCAGGTAGATCTCGCCCTCGGTCGGCTCAATCAGTCGGTTTATGCAGCGCAGAACAGTTGACTTTCCGCTGCCCGAAGAGCCGATGATTGCCACCGACTCGCCTTGGTTGACTTCGAAGGATATGCCCCTGACGGCATGGACCCCGCCAGAGTAGATCATGTGCAGATCGTCTACGTCCAACACCTTGTCCGGCAATCAATCACCCCCTGTCATCCCCAATCCCGGTATTCTGGTCTTCTCTTCCATCCACCTGAGGAACAGTGCTAGCGTCCAAGTGACCACGAAGTATGATATCAGGACCATCCCCCAAGCGTATGCATACTGGAATGTACTGGCAACTATCAACTTCCCCTGCCTAGTGAGCTCAGCGTACCCAATAATCATCGCGAGCGAAGAGTTGAGGACCAAGTTGACCATCTCGTTACCCATCGGAGGGATGCAGATTCTAATCGCCTGCGGCATTATCACCCTGCGCATGGTCTGCAGGTAAGTCAGGCCAACGCTCCTGCCGGCCTCCATCTGGGCCGAAGGTATGGCTTGGATTGCACCTCTGATAGTCTCACACTGGTACGCCCCGGAATTGAATCCGAGGGCGCAGATGGCGCTGATGAACGCTGAGTCGTATAGCAGCCCGCCAATCAGCGTGCCATAATTGTCCTCGGAGTGGTCGTATGTGGCGAAGATGTCCGTGATGAAGTTGTGATCCTGCTCCAGTTTGTCGAAGCTGAAGATCTCCAAACCCGGATCTTGGATTAGGGCGCCCAGTCGGAGTCCGAAGTGGATGAACAGGAATTGCACAATCAGCGGGGTGTTACGGAAGAAGTCAGTGTACACGGTTGCAATGGTGTTCAGAGGCCTGACTCTCCAAGGATTCAATTTGAATGACCTTATCTTGACTTTGGAGAACTTGCCGTTGTTACTAACGAAAAGCAGCCCTAGGAATGTCAGGGCAATTCCCAAGAGTATCCTAGCGAAGGACTCGGGTGCGCCTACTGGGAGGAAAATGTACTCGATTCCTTGCAGGCCGAGATCCCTAGTGCCGGGTATGGCCGAGTTGAACAGGTAGAAGGCAATCGCCAGTATCGGAACCCCGGCAATCCTAACATGCCTAGGATTGAAGCGCTCGACGAGGTACCTCAGAGACGTAGGAGATGTCTTGCACATCGCTAGGGTCACTCCTAGGAAGAATCCGAGAATTATGCCGAAAGCGACAATCTTCACTGTTGCAATGAATCCTTCTAGAAACATCACCTTGGTCTCATCGACGAATACGCCAAAGTTGCTGTATTCGGGTACTACGAAACCGACTTGGTCGTCCACTCCGGCATCTTCGGTCCACAGTATCGCACCACCGTCCCCCACGGCAATTCCAATGAAACCGGTCAGCATCTGTATGTGATTGAAGTCCGATTCGTTGCCCAACGGGTTGATCTGCTGTGAGACTATGGTTCCCCCGTTGGTGCTTATCGAGAGGTACCCGCCTGCCCCGGTCATCATCAGCTTGGTTGTGGTGACCACCTCAATCGATGTGAGCTCGACATCGAGATCGGAGGGATTCAGGACGTACTCGTTGCTGGCAGGCGGATAGTGCCTCTCAAATTCGATTAGAGTCCAGAGGTAGCCAACCTCGGTCCCTGATACGACATTGCTCATCGACATGAGAATCCGACCGTCACCGGTAATCGCGTAAATCCTGACGGGGCTGTAGAACTCAACCGCGACGATTTCCGCCCCGCTCGTCTCTTCAGGGGGTTCGCGGTAGTCCCAAGTCGCACCTCCATCGTCGGAGAACAGGATGGTTCCATTCGCCCCAACGATGACCCCTAACTCATCATCGTAGAACGAAACCGCCATCAAATCGGATTCTATCGATAGTGAAACACTCTCCCATCCTCCGTTTTCGTATCTGGAGATGGCCCCTCCGTCCCCGACAACGACGACGCTCTGGCTACCGGTCAAAGAGACTCCATTCACCTGAGAGCCTTCTGGCAGGGAGATATCCAGCCAATCCGAATCTTGGTCCTGCTTAAGGAGCACCAGTCCGGAATCCCCGGCGACCAAAAGTGCACCGAATCCCGTTTCGGAGTGGTGAATGTCGACTATAGTGGGCGACTCTGCAACCTCCCAAGTCAATCCGCTATCACTGCTGTTGAGCATCACCCCCCCGGTACCGAACGCCCACACCTGGTCACCGAAATCAACAGCGGTGAGAAGGTTCTCCGAAGTACCGCTCTCTACAATCTCCCAACTACTCTGAAACTCCTTGGCTTGACTCGGCGAGACGAGGGTGACAAGCACAATCAATGAGGCGATGGCAATTATTCGGCTAACTTTGGGTGCCATAGGTCTCGTTGACCTAGAAACCTGCTTTTGCATGGCCATCCCCACTGCCTGAGGCGCCCAGTTGAATATAGTCTAGGCGGACCACCAATTCTAAGTCGGCATCGCAGCCCCTCGGGCCATGAGGTGCATACCGACAGCCCTCTGCCTCGGTGTGCTGCTGCTGACAGCACCCAGCGTCTCGGCAGTAGGAGACGTCCAGTATGTAGTTGGCACTTCCGAGGAAACGCCCTCCTCGGGTCTGTTAGACCCTCACCAGCACATCACCGAGGTCACTTTCCAAGACTACGACATGGCCATGCGAGACCTGATGGTGGGCAAGATTGACTTCTTTCTGACCACCCACTCCATCGCGGCCGACCCGGAGAACTCCGAGAACACCCCGGGCCTGTCCATCATCGGCATGGTGGAGGCAATCGAGTCTTACGTCCCGGTCGTACGGCCCGACTCTCAAAGCGTCATCGGGAGCATGGAACTACTCGACGCCATGAACGCCGCACTGGGGGAGCTGATCTCGTCCAATTCTCTGTCTGCCACATACATGACTTGGTTCATCGGGGAGTCGGAGATGGACGCATCCTCATTCGAGGGGAGCATCGGCGAGTGGCCTACTCCGACCGAGGGAGGCGTACTCGACTCGATTGTCGATAACCAGAGGGAGATGGTCGCTTGCATGTATGATCGGGACTCACCCATGTCCTGGCAGGACGCCTCCGCCAAGATGAACGGCTACGAGGCGGAAGTTGCTCAGATGATGGCGAACCGAATGGGGGCTCACTACGGGACACAGATAACCTTCAGAGGTCATGACAGCGGTGGCGAGTTCGAAGCTATCGAGGACCTGAAGAGAGGGGACACTTGCGATTTCATCATGGCCTCCATAACCCCTCAGAAGGCCATGTCGAAGGGACTCATGGGAGGAATTCCGTATCACATCGAGGGATATGTGCTGATGGCATCCTTGGAGTCCCCTACCTTGCAGTCAGCACAGCATCTCTTTCTCTTGGCAGATGAGGGTGAGGGCAGTGAGTTCGATCAGCGATGGATTGCGATTACCTTCCTCTCAGCATTCATCGTATACCAGCTGGTCCGCAGGCAATGACACGAAACCCGACCAGCAATGTTCATCGTCGGTTTCGCGTCAAACGGGTTCATGGGAGAGTTGCTGTACCAAGGTAAGGTCAAGCAAGTTTGGAGCACCGATGACCCGGACGTCCTCGAATTTAGGTATACTGACCAGATTTCAGTCTATGACCAAATCATCCCCTCGCTGATTCCTCGCAAGGGAGAGAGCCTCAACCGAACCACGTGCCACTGGTTCGATCTGGTGAGCGATGAAGGGGTTTGCGAGACCCACCTAATCGAGATGAACGCCCCAGACAGATGCCTTGCCAGACGCTTTGAGGTCATCAAGGAGCCCGGCGCCATACCCCGCGACATGGAAAATGTCTTCGTACCGCTAGAGGTGATTTGCAGACACCACTTGTCGGGCTCCGGCTGGCGCAGGTATGCCAAGGGCGAGGTTGGAGCGGAAGAGTTCGGCTTTGAGCCAGGAACCGAAATCGAGGCAGGCTGTAAACTACCTCGTCCGTATCTCGAGGTGTCTACAAAGTTCGAGGCATTCGACAGGCTTCTCGACAGAGAGGAGGCATTGCAGATATCGAACCTCACCGAACAGGAGTTCGACTCGTTGCTCGATGCAGTACTGAGGATTGACGCCATAATTGAGCGCGAGGCCGGTAAACGAGGATTGATCCACGTCGACGGCAAGAAGGAGTTCGCCCTAGGCGCAGGCAGGAGGCCGGTTCTGGTGGATTCGTTTGGCACCTTGGACGAGGACAGGTGGTGGGATGCCGAGACCTACGCCAAGGGCCAGATAGTATCGCTTTCCAAGGAGTTCGTTCGCGAGCACTACATCGACATAGGCCACCACGAGGCCCTGTATGATGCGAGGGAGAGGGGTGACAAGGAGCCACCGATTCCCGCTTTACCACAGGAGATGATCGACAGGACGGCGCAGTTGTACGCGTCAATGTACGAGCGACTGACCGGAGCCAAATTCTGAGGTGCGCATGGGCACTCACGATTACGAGGACGACTCTCGCAACAAAGACATCCTCGTATCGGTGAACGGGGATATTGTCCTCCGTGACGAAGCCAAGGTCTCCGTGTTCGACGCCGGCTTCCTGCTGGGCGATGGGGTTTGGGAGTCGTTCAGGCTGCACAATGGAACCATCGTATTCGCCGAGGACCACCTGGACAGGCTGTTCCGTGGGGCCGAGTCGATTTCCCTCGACATTGGCATGTCGCGCAAGGAGATACTGGAACAGGTAGATCGTGTGATATTGGCCAACGGCATGCATGACGGCGTACATGTTCGTCTGGTTGTATCTCGCGGCCTCAAGCCTACTCCATATCAGGCCCCGTGGGTGATTTCGGGGCCTCCGACCCTGGTCATCATGCCTGAGTACAAGAGAGCGGACGAGCATCGGGCAGTGGATGGGATCAAACTCGTCACGGTCGACGTTCGGAGGGGCGAGCAGAACGTCCAGGACCCTCGTATCAACAGCCTCTCCAAGCACAACTGCATCGCTGCATGCGTTGACGCTGCAAGCAAGGGTGGCGATGAGGGCTTGATGCTCGACCCCTCAGGCAACGTGGCGACCTGCAACTCCACTCACTTCTTCGTCGTCCGCAACGGCGAGGTCTGGACCTCTACTGGTGAACACTGTTTGGATGGCATCACTCGCCGGAAGGTGCTGGAACTGTGTCACACGAACGAAATCCCCGCATTTGAGAGGGACTTCACCACCGAGCAGGTCCAGACGGCCGATGAGGCCTTCGTGACCGGCACGTTTGCCGGCCTCACTCCAGTGGTGGAGTTCGACGGCAAGCCGATGGGCAGTGGCCGGAGAGGTCCTGTGTGCGAACGCCTGCAAGCACTCTATCTGGAATTGATCAGGAGCGAGTGCGGTGGCTGAGGGCGTCAGCATCGCCATGTGGTCCGGGCCACGTAACATCTCAACGGCGATGATGTACTCGTTCGACAACCGGGGTGACTGCTTCGCGAGCGACGAACCACTCTATGCCCACTACCTCTCTCGGACTGGCATCAAGCACCCTGATGCGGATGCCGTGATGACTCACCACGAGACCGATGCCGATGCCGTGACGGACTACCTGACAGGGGCCATCCCTGAAGCCGCTGTGACGTGGTACCAGAAGCACATGTGCCATCACATTCTCCCGGATATGGACACTGGGTGGTTGGCCTCACTCAAGAATTGCTTCCTCATACGTGATCCTAGGGAGGTCTTGCTTTCGCTGTCGAAGATAACCGACGAGGTATCCTTGTGGGCGACGGGCCTACCGCAGCAGGCGAGGCTGCTGGAGCAGGTCATCGAGGAAAGCGGAGAGATACCTCCAATACTAGATGCACGCGACGTTCTAGATGACCCTCGGGGCATGCTGGGGTTGCTCTGCGAGCGATTGCGGATACCCTTCAGCGAGGAGATGCTGTCTTGGAGGCCGGGTCCGAGGGAATGCGACGGCATCTGGGCAAAGCACTGGTACGATTCGGTCTGGGCGTCCACCGGCTTCTCCCCTTACAGCCCTAGGACGGGCGATTTAGCCCCAGAGCACGAGGCGATTCTGTCGCAGGCGACGCCGCTGTATGATGGCATGCACTCACTCAGAATGTCGCTGTAATCAGTCCCGCATCAACCGCTTCAACCTAGCTTCGAAGTCATCCTCGTCAGGGCTTTCCGATTCAGGCTCTGGCGTCCGTGCCTCTTCCTCCTCATCCGGAACTCCCTCTTCCTCTTCCTCCTCAACGACTTCCCTAGCGACCTTCTGCTCGACCATCTTCTCCTCTGCAGCGGCCATGGCCATCTCCATCAGCTCCTTACCCTCTCGGTAGTTCTTCACCATCCATGCCAGAGCCACGGACACCCCGATGACCAACAAAGCCGCGGCTAGAGAGGTCCCCATGTCGTTGTACTTGCTCGGATCTGTCTGACCTCCTGAGAGGATTATCCTGCTCTCATCATCACTCGGGTCCGAATCGACGTCCCATGGGAAGGCACAGTCAATGGTCACCACGACCTCGTCCCCGTCCTCGGCTGACCCTGGGCGATCCACCCCTACGGTCGGGGAGAATGTTCCAGTCAGGTCGACGCGATGTGTCATCGAGTGGTCTCCGGATACCACGCTGAGGGTGCAATCGGCATTGTACTGGTCGAGCATGGCCCCGACCCCGTCTCCACGCTTCGTCAATACTCTAATCTGCTGCTCGGTACCCTCGCCATCGAGCTCCAAGCCGACCAGACCGATGTTCCAGTCGGTCCTGCGGACTTCGAAGGCACCATCGGCAGTCGCGACCTCGACCCCACGTCCATCAAGCAGCCTCAAGGTCAGGCCCCTCATGCCCGGTTCGGGACTCCAAGACTCTGCACTGAGGTTGATAGGTCCGATGCTCGAACCCCCGGCGACGCTGCCGGAGAATGAGTCTAGCATCACCCCCTGGTCATCAACCAACAGGACGGTGAACGAGAATGAATCGGAGCCGTTGAGCACGGAGCACTGTGCTACCACCGCTGAAGACTCTCCTTGGATGCTGCAGTCGGCGCCCCTCAAGGAAGGCTGCGTGGCATGAGTATAGTACGATAGTGTCGAGCCACTCACACTGAGGGAACCATCACCGCTCGACATCGCTGGTAGGGACCAGCCCCCACTATCGTGCCAGTCAAGCTGCTGCCCTGAGGCTGAGTTGATGACCGAACTAGATGCATCCGTGCCATGAATTCTCACTATCGCATGGTCACCGGACATCGCCACAACAATTGGGGAGGAGGCCCACGAGTATGCCGACTGTTCGGTGTCCAGCGAGACCTCACGCTGGTTCCCAGCCGAGTCCTCGGCTAGGATTCTGATGGTCTGCACGCTGCCGTCCCAGTCTGAGGCAGGAATCACCTCGATGGGAACGCCCCTAATCTCGCCGACCCCTAGGACCACGTCCGTATCTTCTGACACGGTCCAGCCGACTGGCAGACTCAGGACCTGTAGGCTAATCGTGGTGGGTGCGTTGCCGAGGTTGTGCAATTCGGCTAGGGGGCGGCCACCCTGATCGGAGACTAGCCAATCACCATGGGAACTCATGTTGAATTCGTGTAATACTGCCACCCTCAGTGGGAGGGTGATTTCCGTCAGCCCGTTGCCGTCGCCTTCGCGCAGCCTGACGTGCAGTTCGACGGCCCTGCCGTGCTGGGCCGTTTCCGGTGGGGTGATGTTGAGGATCATCGGAGCGACCTCCCCGGGAGATAGCACCGGCAACTCGTCAGGAACTTCGACCCCCCATCCTCCTTCTCCGCTGACCCAGACGGTGGCGTACGGCTCAGAGGGCGAATTCCCTAGCTGGATTACGTCGAGGGCGACGCTTGAACCCTCGGGTCCGACCTCAAGGTTGGCTTGATCCGCTACGACTGACCAACCCGGGACATGTAAGGCCTCGACATAGAAACTGAAGTTCCCCATCGCCTCGCCCTGAGCCTCTGCAGTGACGCTGACCGACATCACCGAGCCGTTCCAAGCACCCTCCGGTATTGAGGCTTGAACGGTCATCAGGGCGGATTGGTTGACCTCAATCCCGGAGACTGAGTCTCCGCTCGCGGTCCAGTTCTGAGATGAGTCGCCATCTACCGACAAGACGCTGTAGGAAATTATGAGCTCCAGCCCATCGATCAGATTACCCACGTTGGTGGCGTTGACGTCTATGGAGAGTCCCTCCCCCGGGGCTATTGCAAAAGTCCTGCCGTTGGCTTCGGAACCAGCCATCGCAGCCGCCAGTTCCCAGCGGTGGTCCTGACGGGCCTCCAGCGAAACCGAGTCGGAATCGCTGACCGTCTGGTCTCCCACCGAGGTCATGCGGAACATCACGTCTAGAGGAGTCCCCGCAGGGGTGTTCGCAGGAAGAATCACCGTCACGGGGATGTTAGTCAGACTTCCTGCCCCGAGGGACACCATGTCATTGGAGAACGAGACGCTAAGACCCGGGTCCTCTGTAACATTCTCGTTTAGAACGACCTCGTGACTGAGCCGATAGGTGTCCTGCCCATTGCCCTGGTTCTCCAGCCGCACCATCACCAAAGCCTCCTCGCCGACTTCGACGATGTGGGGCTGCTCAGTCGGCGATGTCACGACAATTGAAGCCCTGTGAATCTGTAGGACCTCAAGTGACAATGTTATGACATAATCAGACGACTGGTCACTGGCATCGGAGAATGAATGGAATGCAGGAGGGGCATCACTAGGGAGGTTGAGAGTCAGAGTGCCACTGGCCTGCTCCGGCCAAGAGGCTCCCGACATTACAATCGAATCTCCTACTATTGACAAATCACCCGAGGCACTCCATGACCATCCTTGGATTACCATTCCTGCGTCCGACAACGACCAAGTCAACTGACTGCCCGCTGAGGGCATGTCCGCCCGAACCTCCCAATGCAGGCCGCTGGCAGGGACGCTGCGTTGATGCACGCCCACGACGACACCGGCAGCCTCGAAGGTGAGCGAGATCGTCTGACACGACTGCTCCTCGCCGCTGCCCACGCACATCGTCAACGGCGTGCTGACGGACTCGCCGAGAGTCGCATCCGCCGGGACCTCAAGTCTCGCGGTGAGTAGCAAGAACTCATTTGGCTCCAGCGACAGTGCCGGCTGCTCGACGCCATCCATGTCGTACAGCCTCAGCTCCGAGCCCGTACGGTCGTCCCAGGATGTGCTGTCCCATGAAATTGTAATCTGGTTCTCGACCGCGTTCCCGAGGTTGTGCAGGAGCATCCAAGCTTGAGCATCGGTACCCAACAGACCGTAGCCGGTACTCGATACCGTTCCATCAGGGCCGCGCAGAGATAGGCCCCGCGTCCGATTCGCCTCCACCGGAAGCGAGGCGGACACGCTGACGTTGCCGGGGTCTTCATCTAGGCTCAGTGTCAGACCTAGGTGACCTGCATCCGAACCCAGAGCGTTAGCAGGGGCATGAATCCGTAACTCTGGGGTCCAAACCGCATCGACGCCTATAGCGACGCCCGTCAGACCTCCCGGGGTCTCGTCCGACCAACTCCATCCCTCTGGAAGACTGGAGTCGTCGACCGTCAGGCTCCAAGCCCCCGAGAGCCTACCGGTCGAGCGAATGTTGGGGGTGGCCAGTGTGGTATCTCCCGGAGTCACCCTGATTGGCTCTGTGGGCATCTCAAAGGTGGCGTTGTAGGGTGCCACGATGGACAGGGTCGTTATCTGTGCGTCGTTGTCAAGTCTGGATTGGGAGACGTTGGAGTAGGGGTCGAGGACCAGCTCAAAGACATGCTCGCCTAGAGGACCACTCCACTCGACGCTGAACGACTCGAACGAGCCCGAGCCAGTCGGGTCCACCGGCTCCAAGGTGCCCGCTTCGTGACTCGCGATTATCTGCCCGTTGGCGTACAGTTTGGCCTCAGTCTCGTGGTCGGTGTCTGCAGTCCCTGAGTTCTCGAACAAGGCGGTCACGGTGACAATCTCTCCGGGATCGGGCTCGCTGGGACTGAACTCAATGCTCCTCTGGTCCAAAAGAGGCCTGACGTCCGCCAAGGCGTGTGACACCACGGTGTCGCCAAGGACGACGTCAAGCATCGCGTCCCCATCGACGTCAGCTAGGGCGGGAGCCGACCAGGTCCTATGTGACAACTCGACCGGGCCGCCCCAGACGGACGTCGTAGAACCGTCTTCGCCATCGAGGGCCCATAGCGAGCGCCCGTATGCGACCAGCAGCTCCTGCTCCCCACTGCCATCGATATCCATCCAAGTCGGCGGCGCCACTGCAATCTCGTCGTTTGGCAGACCACTACTCTGCTCGAGACTCCTCTGCCAGACCTGATCGGGACTGGAACCACTCACGTCGTGGCAGCCAGCATGCCCGTGCCTAGCTCCGGTGGTCTCCTGCGACCAAGTCACCCAGCACACCCTGTCGTGCTGACCGTCGCCGTCAGTGTCTATCGCGACAGGGGGTGCGTCAGCGTACCCGTTGGAGGCCTCAAAGGTCCAGACCTCGTCGCCGCTACCAATCTCCATGCCGACGAACTCGGCACCGTCCTGTCCGCTGGAGCCATCCCAATCAGTGGGAATCGTTAGAATCATCTCGAGATCATTCTGGTTCGCATCAAGGTTGGCGATGATTGGGCCAGGCAGCCGGACATGGGGGGAGTTTGTGTCGCCATCGGTATTGCCCAGCGTCAGCCCGTCCCAGTTGGAGTCTCCCGTGTCCGAGTCCAGTTTCCAGACCCACACCGCCCCACTGCTCTCCTGAGTGGTCGTTAGAAGCACGTATCCCGTACTCTCGTCGGTCTGGGCGAAAGCCGGGTCCGAGGGATGGCTACCCTTGTCGAGAGATGCGTCCCATAGTAGGCTCGCCCCCGTATCAGACAGCCCTAGGGCGACGACGACGGGGTCCTCGGAGACCTCATCTACGGCGGCTATGACCAATTCCGCGTCACCATCGAGGTCGAGATCAGCCAGTAGCGGCTGAGCGGTCGGCCTGTGACCGCCAAGAAGGCTGGAGGTGTAAGGCCCCTGATCGCTACTAATCATCATGGATTCGTCGCTCCAAGTCCACAGCAACTGGCTTGAGTCTCCAGAAGTGGACCAGCCGGTTACCGAACAGGACAACCGAGGCGACCAGGCATCTACGTACAATGTTCCGGAAGCGTCGTAAGCGACCAGCACCTCTTGGATTCCGTCACCGTCTACATCCACTACCAACGGAGCAGCCTTGACGTACTCGGTCAGCCCCATGTCCACCTCCCATGCTAGATCGGCGTCCTCGCCCTCGACTATTCGCAGGTAGGTATGGTCCGAATTCTCATCAGTCTGCATCAGAATTGTGTAGAACGAGCTGCCCCCACAACGCTCAGAAGAACCCTCGTCCTTGGTCACTGAAGCAGAGAGATCTGCAACTGGTGTGGCCAACGCGTCGGTGCCGATTGAGTAGGAGCCATACATCCAGTTCACCGCGGGATCGACCACTGATCTGAGTTCAGCCGCATCGGACGGAGTGCCGTTCCCAGCGCCTCCGTCGGGGCCATGAGTGGGAACGTCAGCCATCCTGTCAGGCGTCCTGCCGGACTGCGGCCATGGCTGGCCACCATCGGTCCATGGATCCGAGGTCCCGTCGCCGACCTCCATCTTGGCCGTAGGGTCGAGGTGGACCAGGGCTGGTGACAGCGACATCAGCAGTAATAGGGCGACCCCGAGAGCCGCTTGACGGAGGCGAGAGGGGCGAATGTTCTGGGTGCACACCGTCATCAGGACCGGAGATGGCCTTCCGAATCCACTTGAACGTTCGCCCTATACCCTCTTACAGACCTACGGTCTGATTACCATATAGGTGGTGCCGGAACCCTATTTCCATCCGTTGCGCTTATACAGGACGGGCGGGTCGCCGGGCGCACGGAACTCTCCTCCAGAGGCGCTGCCGATGAGGGACGGGAGCAAAACTCCCTCCCTCCGGCGGGTCTTTGGGCGAGTCCCGTAGGAGCACGAAGAGCATGTACAGTCTCATAATCCGAGAAGACACCATCCGGATCCCAGCCGAGTACATCCGAGCGGGACGAAAACTCGAGGAGCACATCGACGAGCTGGCGCATGACGCCTTTGAGTGTAGGTTCGACGAGAACGAGGACTTCACACTACTGACCTTCGACCACGAGGCGGTCGGCCGCGGTAAAATCATACACGGAGACGGGGCAATCTATCAGAATGTCCGTTTCAAGGCCCTGATATTCACGATGGAGAACAACGAGGTGGTAGATGGCGCCGTGTCCGAGGTTTCAGAGTACGGTGCCTTTGTCAGGATCGGCCCCGTTGAGGCCCTGCTACACAAGTCGCAGATACTCGACGAGCCCGTTCAAGTCCACCTCGGCACGCAGAACAAGAGAATCGAAGGCTCGCAGAGCGGCAAACACCTCGAGGAGGGTAGCCCTGTGCGCTCTAGGATAGTATCCAAGTCGATTAACCAGAATGACCCGCGTTCCTCAAAGATTGGTCTGAACTGCAAGATGGATGGCCTAGGGGCCTTCGACTGGTTGGTGGAGGACGACTGAAATGGCCAAGCAGCCCTTCGCCTGCGGCGAGTGCAACAGGATTCTACCTGATCCTGAAAAGAAGAGCGACCCCCCGCAGTGTGTACACTGCCCGAGCGCCCCAGTCACTACCGACTGGCAGGGATTTGTGGTGATACTGCACCCTGAGCGCTCCGAGGTCGCAAAGAGGCTCAACGTCACCGTGGCCGGTAACTACGCGCTCAAGGTGAACATCCGTTAGAGGAGGGGATTTGATGCAGGTCGTTGAAAGGAAGGAGAACCCGCTGCTAGACAGGGTGGAAATCAGGTTCGTGTGGAACCACGACAGCTCCCGAACCCCATCGCGCAGGGAGATGGTGGCCGCGGCCGCCAAGGCGGAACCCGGCGCCAAGCAGGAATTCGTCTTCGTCAAGGACGTCAGTACTCGGTACGGCCGTCCTCAGACCACGGGCTTGGCACTCATATACGGCTCATCCGAGTCGGCAGCACTAGAGCCCGAGTACGTGAAGGTCAGGCACGGGGCGGAGCCCGAGCCCAAGGCCGAGACTCCGGAAGCACCCGAGCCCGCGCCAGCTGAAGAAGCAGCCGAGGGCGAGTCAGAGGATGGTGACGAGTGATGGGCGAGGGGCCAAACCCGAACGGCAAGCACTCGAAGTACTCCGTCGAGGACGGGAAGATGGTCAGGAAGGGTGAGTTCTGTCCCAACTGCGGCCCCGGCGTCTTCCTAGGAATCCACGAGGACCGCAAGGTTTGCGGCAAGTGCGGCCACTCGACTCAGTCCGAGTGAGCCTGCTTGTGATTACTCCAGACGCCGTCGTTGGTGAGCACCCTGTCTGCTAGGAGTCCCACTCCGATCTGCCCTCTGGCGGTGCAATTGGCCACACCGTCACTCAAGACCCCGTCATGTCTCCATCCCGTCCACCTCCAACTGCCACCTTCGTAGGCCGCGTCGGTGACCGGTCCGGGCGTGTCTATCACTGACGGCTCGGACCCCAGTTCGTCGAGCAGTGCCACCCCTCCACTGTTTAGGAGCAGTAGCCATCCACCGTCCTCGCTGTACCTGACGCCACTTAGAGTGTCAGGCAGCGAGATTGTCGTACTGAAGACCTGGTCCCCGTTTTCGATATCCAACACACAGACCCCCCCTGCAGCGGACCAGATAGCCACGCCACCATCCACCTCATTGCTTGAGACCATGTGATCACGGGACTTGAATCTAGAGAGCTGAGCCCACTCCGGGTATGGGGTACGCCACAGCTCAGTAGCATCGAGACCTATCTTGTAGACGCCCCTGCGCAGAGTGGTGAAGACCAGTCCTCCCTCCACTCCGGAGACGGCCATGGGCTCAGCATCGAGGAATCTGGACCACACCGAGGAAGAGGGCATCAGGCCGGCCGGCTCCGCCCTCTGTCTCAGTGCGTCCCTGCCAGCCCCCGTGACCCACTCTCCGTCCAGCGGTAGAGCGGCCATCCTAGCCTGCTGCATCTCGTGCTCGACCCAGGTCCCGACCCAGATGCCATCGAGCACCGCGCCCTCGGTCACGGAGGCTGGGAACGGGGTGACAGGCTGGTGCATGGGTGCGCCCATACCATCGACCCTCACCAACTCCCCCAAGCTGCCCACCACCACGGTGACGGAGTCTCCTCGGTCGACCCTCATCGGCTGGAAGCCCAACTGTGCTCTGCCCATGGTAGACGCCTCACCCGTTCATGCTTGAAGGTGTGGCTATGAGATTAAGGCGCGACCCCCGTCGCCAGCCCGTGGTAACCCTCTTGCTCGCATCGAGTGCTGACGCCGCCTCACTCAACCTGCATGATGCCGTGCTGCGTCTAGGAGGATGGGAGGAGGCCAGTGACTTGGGCCACGGAGTGCTGAGGGTTCATGGGACCTGTCCCGTGCACCTACTTCTGATTGAGGAGTTGCACATCTATGCCGACGGCATCGACCGTACGCACGAGGAGGCCGCTGGATGCGGCGTCGACGAGGTCCTCGTGCTATCGCGCCACGTGTCGGCGACCAAAATCCCTGCATTAACTCTCCATGCCATCGGTCTGCCGGGAGAGGTCCCACACGATGAGAAGGGGCAAGCAGGCGGCACGAAGGGGTCGGTCGTACCGCCCTCGCCCCGCTTCGCATCGTTGTTCAGGTCCATGCTGACTCTAGCTCGCTCGCGCGGGCTCGACGAGGAGTTCGACCTTACTCTAGAGACGACCCACCACGGCCCCCTGCTCGACCGGCCAGCACTGTATATCGAGATAGGCTCCACTGAGGCGGAGTGGAGTAGCGTTCCGGCAGCCGAACTGTGGGCCGAAGTGATTTCCGACAACCTCGGCCTGTCCGGGGACGAGCCCGTTCAGTGGACCCCTGGAGGTGAGGTGATGATTGGATTGGGCGGCGGCCACTACGCACCTCGCCACAAGGCGGTGCTCTCCGAGTCTGACCTGTGGGTAGGTCACCTGCTGGCCAACTACGCTCTTCCTTTCGAGGAGCCAATCGATGGAGAGGCGCCCGGCGGAGCATGGAGGCACTCGATTCAGGTTTCAGTGGAGTCGACGCTCTCGGCGTTTCCCGGAGCGAATTTGTTCGCTCACCTAGACAAGAAGTCGTTCAAGGGCTGGCAGAGGAGGGCAATTCTTGATCTCCTTAGCGACCTCGACGTCCCTGTGAGGCGAGGCAGGGAACTGAACCGAGCCTCGCAATTGTGAAGTCTCGCCCAGCGTTGCAGCATACGATGAGGCTGCTCGGGCAACTTATCGTCGGCCTGATGCCGGTCACTCCGAAGTTCTTCGTTCAGTGGGTCGCAAAGAGATATGTTGCCGGGTCTGACATGGAAAGCGCCATCCGGCTGATGAGGGAAATGAGTGAGGAAGGCGCGTGCTTCACGGTTGACGTGCTGGGCGAGGAAATCAACTCGATGGACGAGGCCGGATTCTTCATCGAGGAGTACTCGAGGCTGATTGACTCGATAGTCGAGAATGAGCTGGACGCAAACATCTCGATCAAGCCCACGGCGTTCGGCCTGCTCATTGAACCAGAATCCGCCCTAGAAAACATCGAGGGACTCCTCAAGAAGGCAGCGGAGCATGACATGTTCGTCCGCTTGGACATGGAGGACCACAGGGTCACCGAGCCCACGATAGAAGTCTGCCAAGCCATGCACGAGAAGGGCCTCACTAACATCGGACTGGTGCTCCAAGGCAGACTGTTCAGGACCCTCTCGGATGTCACAAGAGTATGCGACATCACCGGCGAGCAAACTGACTTCAGGATCTGCAAGGGCATTTACCTCGAGCCCGAGAACATCGCTCACACCTCCTACAGAGGGATAGTCGATGCGACCAATGATGCGATAGACGCGATGCTCGACTCGGGCGCATACACCGCCATCGCCTCGCACGACGACCCGGTGATCTCCCATGCACTCGCCTCCCTGAGGAAGAGGGGCATGGGGCCTGATGTTCCAGACCCTAGGTATAATGAGGAGCCGCTGCGTTCGGCAGGTAAGGGGGCAGGATACGAGTTCCAGTTCCTATTAGGAGTCAGGGGTGATGTCAGACGCAAGCTCTTCGAGAAGGGACACAGAACCAGAGTGTACGTCCCCTACGGGACCAAGTGGTACGAGTACAGCATGCGCCGACTCCGCGAGAACCCGGAGGTGGCTATTCATGTCACCAAGGCACTGTTGATGCCATGGACTAACAGGCGCTAGTTGCCATAGCCGACCGGATGGAGGTATACCCTCCTGAGCTCCCTAGCCGTCCTGCTCCCGCGCAGCGTCCTACCTCTGCCTGTATGCAGGGCGCGAATCCTCCACTTCCTGCCTTCGACTTCAAGGACCTCTCCACACGAGAAGACCCTGTCGGGTTCGCACTCGATGCTGGAGGGAGTACTACTCTCGCCATCGGTCAGCGTCATCCTCACCACGGCCCTGTCCCGCCTCACAGCCCACATCGCACGAATCTCAGAGGCGCCCAGTGTGTCTTGAGGCTGCGAGGCGTCGCCGTCTATGCGAGTTACCTCCCAGAGCGCGTCAGCGTGCTCAAAGAAGTCGCCCACGGAGATTACTTCGTCCTCGTCGACCTCGATGCTGCCCTGCTCACTGTCCCTGCCATCGGACAGGGTCGCCCTAACAGTCACAGCCTTGGGGGGGCGAATTTCGATGGTGTGAACTCGGCCGCACTCAACGCATCTGGATAGGACGTCGTCACCTTCGCCCCTACGAGTCCTGCGCAAGACCTCGTGACCGGTGCTCGTCGAGCAATCCGGGCAGATGGCAGAGCCAACCTTCTCGCCCTCGTCCTCAGTACTCACGTCACCCCGGTTTTCATCCATCTATTGAAGCCATCCACGCATGCGATGATTGAATAGAAGTACCCATGAGGGATGCCCATGGACTCGGGTGGCAGCGGATTCGGTCTGCCGCAGATGTCCGAGCGAGAGGTACTCGACAGGCTGCTTTGCGAGGACACCGAGCGAGGTGATTCGGAGCCAGATATCGCTGCCAGTATAGGGGAGCAGATGCTCCACATGAGCCTGAGGCCGTTGCCGCGCTCTATGAGGGCGAGGATTAGAGACGTCTGCGCAAGGGTACCTGCGAGGAATGCCATGCTGGTCGGAGGGGGGATAGGCCATCTGTCTGCATGGCTTCTGGACCTGTGGTGCGGCGATCCTGTCAATCCCCCCGAGAAGCCCCCTCCTCATCCCGAATCGTTCAGGATTGTCGAGCCCGGGGGCAAGTTCGCAGTCATAATCGATCGGCTGATTCGCCGTCACGGTGCCGAGGACTGGACCCAGATTGTACAGACACCATGGGCCGAGTTGGCTGCTGAGGCAGCGACTTGGTCGGCTGCAAGCGCTTCGCTTCCCGATTTGGCAGGAACATACTCCGTGCCGCTCCCTCAGGACCTCATTATCATCGATGCCCCCGAGGCGGAACGGGCGGCTACCGCAGCCACTGCATTCGAACTTCTCTCTCCTGGAGGGGTGATGCTTGTGCAGGAGCCCGAGGTCCCGACTGGGGACGTAGGACTGCCTTCTTCGCCCTCAAGAATGACTCCCGCGCAGAGGAAGGTGGAGTCGTTCAACGCTTGGATAGAGTTCGTGAAGCATATCAGCGAGAATCATTCCCTTGGTTTCGTGGAGCTTACAGGCGGGACGCTGGCTGTGGTGCGACGGGCCTGAACTCCCTCGGATTGAGTTGCATCAAAGCCCCTCGGACCGACCGCCTCGACATCTTGGATTACTGAACTCTCGTTACCTAGTGCCTGCATCAGGAGGTCGACCCTGAGCAGTCCGTACCCATAGTGGTCGTCGTGCTCGCTCTGTCCATCCTGCATCTGAGAGTTCTGCATGATGATGCCCTTCATCTGCGCGACCGCCGAGGCCCCGCCCGAATCACCCTCTCTCTGCATCTCGGGATGAGCTTCGAGAACCAATGCCAGCGCTCCGGACACCCAGGCGGTAGCGGCCGAGGTACCACTGGACCAACCCCACCACGCACCGTTCCCGATTCCACTGGCCATGAGAATCGGGACCTCGTGAGCGGGGGCAACCAGTTCGGGCTTCTTGTCAGGGTCGTCGCGAGGCAGGATAGGGTTGGGCCATATCCGTCCGTTGTTGTCGCCCTCTGAACTACCTGTCCAGATGCCTCCTGACCTAGTGACACCACCCACACAGATGACATCTTCGACGGATCCCGGCGACTCCACGTCCCCGTCATCGTCCTCACCGTCGTTGCCTGCTGCGGCGACTACGAACACCCCTTCGTCGATGGCATCTTCTACGGATTCCTCGAGCGCGTCGCTGGAGAGGAAACCGGAACCGAATCCCTGATCGCCACCCAAGCTCAGGGAGACAATGTCTGCCTGATTGTCCACACACCAGTCGACGGCTAGCGCTATCTGCTCGTCGTCACCTGTACCTCCCTCGTCGATGGCCTTGGCCACGAGAAGGTTGACTCCAGAAGCGATGCCATTCAAACCGTCATTGGCCACCACGATTCCCGCCATCGCAGTGCCGTGCCCTTCGTTGTCATACGGCTCGTCCGCACCATCCACCGCATCTAACCAGCCCGCCAGCTCTAGGTCCTCAAGGTCGGGGTGCCCCATGTCGATTCCTGAATCGACGATGCAAAGGACCACCCCTGTTCCGTCACCCTGCACCGAATCCAGTCCGGTGAGATCCCTGTATTCGTCCTCCCAAGTAAGCAGCGCCGATGCAGGCCCCCCTATACTGACGTCCTCGACCTCGGCCCAGACCCAAAGGAGCACCACCGCCACGCTCAGAAGCACGATGACGGTTGCAGATGCACCTATTACTAGGCCGAGAGCATCCTTGCTGAGCCCCTCTTCAGGAGGAGGGGAAGGAGGAAGGGGGGGAGGCTCGTCGCTGAATTCCGCAACAGGTACTCCCTCGGAGTGCTCCGCCTCGAAAGCTTCGGCGACGTCCGAGACATCATCGTCCTGCCACCAGTCGCGCTCCACCATGCTATGCCCGCACTCGGACGCCTGCATCCCTTGAATGCTCGGCAGCCCCGTTAGCGCCTACCATGCCTCGGGCCTGCTGAAGTGGCTGACTATCGTCGTGTTGGACCTGCAGCTCGGACACTCGATACGGATGGGCAGCACGGATTCGCATTCGGGGCACGGTGTACCCGGCTTACCCGAGCCTGCGCACTCCTGCGCACACGGCACCTCGATGGCCCCACTCTCGTGCCGCACCGCTGGCGTCGAACCGCTGCAAATCGGGCATTTGCCTTGCTCGACCTGGGTCACGGGACCCGTAGACTCCCCGGCCACCTCCCTCGCCCTGACCGACTGAATCCTGTCTCCGGCCCCTCCGAGCATGAAATGGGGGTACCACAGCACGTGCATCAGAAATATCGCAGATAGGAATCCAGTGATTACGAACACCGCGACGGCCAACTCGCTGTAGTCCTCGATGGGCGGCCTCTGGGCAATCGCGTGCGAGCCGGACCAAGACATCAGGTTGACCATAATCATCCACATTCCGAGGCTGAGACTCCATGCCCTCAGGCTGTGATCCCTCCACGCCTTTTGGACGACACGGGGATCCGGATGCGAGTGGCGCTCCTCGACGTGGATGTCTCTAGTCTCAATCACGGCGCGGTGCACGACCACGATGGACAGGAAGAACAGCACTAGGTTTGAAATCAATAGCATCGCCCAGTCCTTGCCTGATGACCCCCATGGAAAGTCGGGTGATTCCGAGTGCGAGCTTATCGAGCCCATCTGTACAGCCATCATAGCTATCCACAAGTACACTAGGTTCTCCCTCATTATCGGGTATCTGGTCCACAGCGTGACGAAAACCCCCACCCATGCGATTATCGAGAGCAGGGCCAGCATCAGTGACAGGTCAGACAGGTTCTGGAAGCCAGTGATGCCTACGCGGTTGTAGTCACCACCGCCGGTGAGCTCCCCTATCCCGAGGTCCCAGGCTCCGAGCAGCATGCCCGCGAAGGCCAGCGCCATGCAAGTCAGTTCACCGACCCCCCACTGCCTCCTAATCATCGCGAGGTGGAACGCGAAATCCTCTGCGAAGATGTCTAGGGGGGCCAGCCTCGGGTCCCTATCTGCGAACCTCCAAGGCAGTTGCACGTCGGTCAGGCGCAGTGGCTCTGTGCCCGATGCAGCACCTACTGCAGGCCCATCTACGCCCTCATCCACGCTAGCGCCGAATCAAGGCACTGCATAAGGAACGCGCTGCGACGGTCCGCCTGAGCGCTGGTAGAGAGGAGTGGCGCCGAGAGGGAGATTTGAACTCCCGAGGGAAAATCCCACAAGATTTCCAGTCTTGCGCAATACCAGGCTATGCGATCTCGGCAGGCGTTCCGGCGAGCCGCACCAGTCACTTGAGGCTGTTGCAATACTCTCTCTCCGCCACCCGGTCCGCAGTGGTTAAATCGCGCCTACTGATGGCCGGGACACCGCCACTGTGGCTTAGGGGTATAGCATCCCATTGGTAATGGGAAGGTCGGGAGTTCAAATCTCCCCAGTGGCTCCATCATCAACCTCTCAAAGGAGCACAAACGGAGGAGAAAATCTCCCTATTTCCTCCTGTTCGTAGAACAGGACCAATTCATTCATAATACCCCAAACCCACGTAGGTGCATGCCAGCCAAGCGTAAGAGACTAGCAGGAACCATCGTGTTCCTTATGCTCCTAGCACCGATTGCCACAGCAGCCACCTCAAACTGGGTCGGACCATCTACGGTCAATCCCCAGGCAGACGAGGTGACATTGACTGGTTTCAGAGTACCGGGAAACGCCACAGTTCTCGACGGGTGGCTGCATGTCACTGACTCGCCGATGGCGACGTCTCTCGATACTGGAATAACCTGGGAGTCTGCCGACTTCTCGTCGGGGACATTCCTTGGCACCGAGCTGATTGATGACGAGAGCCTGACCCTGGAGGATGACGGCTCGAGGTCGAACATCAGCACCTTCGAAGAGGGCGAGATTACAGTCAACCTCAACAGCGCCTACAAGTACTCGCCGGGATGGCGCCACGTCTACGACTACGGCTACTACAACACTGGCCTCTCCGAGTGCGGAGGGGGCAACGGGAGCCTGGTAGAGAGGGGTTGGGACAACGACTTCGACCAGAACCTCGATGCCGACGAGATTCTCTGGGCCGACGCCTTCTGCGACACGGACGTCAACGGCTCTACCTATGGCTACCTCTTCCAGTTCTTCTCGGAGTCCGCCGGAACCAACTGTGAGTACGGCGGCAATCTGATGAAAGCCGGTCTTAACACCAATGGCAACAACCAATTGGACTCCAATGAGATCACCAACCAGACCTACTTCTGCCATCAGTACAAGCTGTGGGGAGCTACCACCTTCGGCGGTCTGAACGGCACCATCTCCGGGAACCAGCAAACCCTCTCTCACGGCGTGGTCCCCGCCGCGGCAACAGAAGGGATAGTCGCTGTGGGGACGATGCCGGGTTCGCCCGTTCCAGCGGGTTCCGCAGGATACTTCCTGATACCCCAGTTCAACGTCCCAGCGGCAGAGGACATAAACGGCTACTACATGACTTTCGACCACTGGTACCACCTCGACAGCACCGCTTCTGGCGACGGTGACGGTGCGTGGGTTGAGTACCGGATCAACACCAACGGCTGGACAGATTGGTCGTATATCGCACCCGACGGTGGGTACCCAAGCACGATGTCCTCCAGCGCACCCACTCCCGCAGGGGCTCCGAGTGGCGCCGTCCCGGTGTTCGCTTCACCTATTCACAGCGGCTGGGTATCCAGCAACATCTCGGTGTCATCGATACCCGACATCGCCAACGCCAGCAAGGTCCAGTTCCGGTTCCACATCTGGACCTCCCCCACCTCTACCAACGAGCGTCCCGGGTGGTTCTTGGACAACATCCACTACAACAACGACGGCAATCAGTACGGAGCTTGGCATGGCGGATGCTAC
>JASMMD010000014.1 GCA_030748335.1 Candidatus Thalassarchaeum sp.
GCTCGTACACCACCCTGCCATGCAGAAGACCGGCGGAGTGCGCCCCACCTTGTTCGATTGAAACGGTCTGTTGTCGAATGGAGCTAACAATCTTCACTGCTACCCTGCCACCCAGCTCGCTGCTGTGGTTGACCGTGTCCAGCGTGGCGTTCGCAGAGTGCGCTACGCGCTCGATGCCCCCACCATCCTTGCCGGCGTCCCCACCACGCATAAGCCAGCTGTTCCACGACTCCCCGACATCCCGCACCGGCCAAGCATCACGCCCCTTCTCTCCAACCAGCAGCATCACACTGTCGACCCTAGGCGGTGCGAGCACCTCCAGAGTCATGCTTGAGCCAGACGAGAGGTCCACGACGGTGGAGTTCTGCACGTAACCGGTCGCCGAGTCGATGATGAGGTAAGGGACGAAGACCGACATGGCGGCCTTGGCGCTGAGCTCGACTTGCTGGAACACACCTGCCTCTAGTACCTCTGGAGTGACACTGAGAGAAGAGGCATCAGCACTGCCCTCTTCCTCAGTGAATAGACAGCCCCCAAGCGGGGCTGATACCATCACCGTGACCAGCAGCAGGGCGATACCACTTCGCGAGCGCACGCCCATGCGACCGTCAGCTTCGTGTTCAATGCCTCGGTCAGTCTTTCGAATACTGCTGTATCTGCGTCGCTTCCTTCGGATCCTTCAGCACGAGGGCCAGTATGCCACCGAGAAGCAGGAAGCAGACCCCACAGCCGGAGAGGCCAATTCCCCCCACAATACCCATGAATCCACCAGCTGCCTCTCCGAATTCCTCTCCGAGAACTTCCCACATCGGCAAAAGGCGAACCTCGTGGCTCGCATTTACATTGTAGTCACCCTGACTCTCATACCATCCAAATGTCCCCATGTGAAACCATCCTCTAGGGTCGTCCTCATGGCCCTCAGGTGCAGAACCATCTTCAGTACAAGGATCCATCTCTGTTGGAGTATCCCCCGACTCATTTGAAAAAGTGATTATGAAATCATCACACCTGACAGTGTCTGAAACGAAGACCATCATCTGGTCCTTTTTGTCGTATGAGAAAGTTCCAACTTGTCCACTCCATTCAGTCTTGCCTTCAACATCGACATCTCCCACATCTTCTAGGGCGTTCCCACCCATTCCTGCCATCACCATTCCAATTACTAGCGTCACCGCTCCTAGGCCTAGGAACACCTTTCCAGCTATGTGCATAGTAATACCAATCAGAAACACTCTATTGACTGTTACGCCAATCACCGATTAAACACGGAAAGACAGGTCAGCGAACCATCTGCCTGCCTAATGGCGTCCATGTCGACGCTGGTGATTGAGAACCCAGCATCCAGCATGACTTGCCTCGTGGATGCGTATCCATCAGCGATGATTACCCGGTCCCCCGAGTAGCCGATTGTGTTGGCCGCGTACGAGTCCGAGTTCGGAACCCATAGGACCTCATCGGCGAGATGCCCTATCTGGCTCTCGGTCAGGTGCCCCTCGGCTGCGACAATCGTGCCCTCTCGCGGCGACGAGCACACGGTGGTGAGGTGGAGTGTTGAGAGTGGGATGTCGATGAACTCGTGTTCGAAACCCTCTGCTTTCACCTGCTCGGCGAGGAAGTCCGCTCCGGCCCGGTTGGTCCGAGTGGACAGGCCAATCAGGTAACGGTCATCGAAGAATACGACGTCGCCCCCGTCGAGAGTCGCCCCCTCTGGCATCCTCATTATCTCAGAGCCCTCTGAGAGATATCGGGCCACCGCCACTTCTTCTCCAATCCTGCTGGGTGCTCCGAGGTTGCTGATTAGGGCAACCCCGTCGATCATAACGGCGCAGTCCTCGACGAAGCAGCAGTCAGGGTGCTCGGTTAGGGAATCCAGTATCTCGACCTCGGTCCCGTGAGCCCGGAGGGCCATCACATAGGCGTCGTGGGCACCCTGGGCTGCGACTGGATCGGGCTTCCGCGTCCCGAAGTACTTCGAGAGTGCCCTGTCGAAATTGGGCGATACGCGCCTCACGACGGCCTCACGCCGACTTCTGTCGTAAGCTCCAGGCACGGCTGGCCGTCCGATATATCTCACTTGAACGATTCGGAATCCGGGAACCCGCTTCCGAAATCAGGAATGCACGAACGAGGCATTATGGACGGTTTAGCACCGCTCACAGGTGTGGACCTAGTGGACAAGACCGACGAGTTGGGTAAGCACATCAGCCCTGCTGTGCCTGAGGGGGTGAAGAACTACCTCATCGACATCGACGGCACGGTGGGCGAGGACATCCCGAACGAGGAGGCCCATAGGATGGCTACGGCCGAGGCCTACCCCGATGCCATCGAGACGATTAACGGATGGCACGACGAGGGCCACCAGATATGCTTCTTTACAGCTAGAACCGAGGAACATCGAGAAGTCACCGAGACTTGGTTGGACGAGAAAGGCTTCCGCTACCACACCCTTCTGATGGGCAAGCCAAGGGGAGGCAACTATCACTGGATAGACAACCACGTCGTGCGTGCTACACGTTACTCCTCGAGGTTCACCGACCTAGTCAAGCGAAACGTTGAGATCGAGGTCTTCGATGACGAGTGATACCCCAACCCCGCTGGACGAGTTACTCAGACTGCGTGAAGCGCACCTCGGTAAAGCCCTCTCGATAGCCCACGGCAAACCCCTGCACATCACCCACGGCAGCATGCAGTATCTGTACGCAGCCGATGGCACCCGATACCTTGATCTCGTGAACAACGTCAGCCACGTGGGTCACTCAAACCCTCGAGTAACGCACGCATGCGCGCACCAGATGGGGCTGCTCAATACCAACACCAGATACGTCTACGAAGGCCTCACTGAGTATCTCGGCAGGATTGCAGACACACTGCCTGAGCCGCTCAGCGTGGGCTTCCTAGTCAACTCGGGCAGCGAGGCCAACGAGTTGGCCGTCAGAATCGCACGCGCACATACAGGTGCCCATGATATGGTGGTAGTCGAAGGCGCATATCACGGTCACACAGGGATGCTGATTGAACTCAGTCCATACAAATTCAGAGGCCCAGGGGGCAAGGGTGAGCCCGAGCCATGGGTGCACGTGACTCCAATTCCAGACACCTATCGTGGTGGAGAGAGGGACTATGCTGCAGAGATGGGTGAAATTGTGACCAATGCCGCCCCAATTGCGGGTTTTCTAGTTGAGTCAATGTTGTCTTGCGCCGGACAAATTCCGCTGCCGCCCGACTATCTTTCATCGGCTTTTGAACACGTTCGCGCGGCAGGGGGGCTATGCATAGCCGACGAAGTCCAAGTTGGGTTCGGCAGAGTTGGCTCGTACATGTGGGCCTTCGAGGAGCACGGTGTGGTGCCCGACATCGTAGTGATGGGCAAGCCGATGGGCAACGGCCATCCAATGGCTGCTGTGTTCACAACACCCGAGATCGCCGCCTCGTTCGAGGAGATGGAGTTCTTCTCGACTTTCGGCGGCAATCCCGTGTCGTGCGCAATTGGAATGGCGGTGCTCGATACTATCGAGGAGGATGGGCTGATGCAACGTGCCACAGAGTTAGGCGAGCGTTTCATGGTAGGACTTCGTGAGTTGCAGGAACGATACTCAATCATCGGCGATGTCAGGGGGCGAGGGCTGTTCCTCGGATTCGAGTTGGTTCGCGACCGCGAAACGCAGGAGCCCGCCACCCATGAAGCAGCTAGGCTTGTCGATGAGATGTGTGCCAGAAACGTGCTATTGAGCACTGATGGACCCCATCATAACGTCATCAAAATTAAACCACCTATGGTACTCTCCAAGGGAGATGTCGACACGACCCTGAGTTTGCTAAACGAATCCCTCAGTCAGTCTCTTTGATGGTGGACGTAGCGAGATTTGACTACTTACGTCGCCCGATGTAGGCCACCACGACGAGTAGTCCTACTACTATGCCACCTAGAAGCATCAGCGGACGGTCGACCTCCTCTTCCCACAGGGTCGCATCATAAGGGTAAGCATCCGAGTTGTCACCCACCCCATCTCCGTCAGTGTCCAGAGTCTCGCTCGCATCACCCGGGAACGCGTCCGAGTTGTCTCCGACCCCGTCACCGTCGGAATCGGCCCATTCAGAGGAGTCCAGTGGATAAGCGTCCGAGTTGTCGCCTACCCCGTCTCCATCTGAATCCTGAGTCTCGCTAGCATCACTAGGGAACGCGTCCGAGTTATCCCCCACGCCATCCCCATCAGAATCGACCCACTCATATGGATCATCAGGATAGGCATCAGAGTTATCCCCCACGCCATCCCCATCAGAATCGACCCACTCATATGGATCATCAGGATAGGCATCAGAGTTATCCCCCACCCCATCACCGTCCGAGTCCACCCATTCGGAACCATCTGTAGGAAACGCATCCGCGTTGTCTCCTACTCCATCCATATCATTGTCATACCACTCACTGGCATCAAGGGGAAACAGGTCTTCGCTGTCGGGGGTACCATCTCCGTCGTCGTCCTCGTCAAACAGGTCGCACTCCCAATCCCCATCAGTGTCTAGGGGCACATCGGTGCCGTTCATCGGATCGCTCTGGCAGTTCAACTCATCTGTATCGGCCCAACCATCACCATCATCATCGGTATCGGCATTGTCACCGATTCCGTCCCCATCTAGATCAGAATGCTCCTCTGGATCGAGCCTGAAAGCATCCTCTTCATCACCCCAACCATCACCATCGTCATCGGTATCGGCATTGTCACCGATTCCGTCCCCATCCGTGTCGACAGTCTCGTTAGTGTTGTATGGGAAGTCGTCGTAGAAGTCCGCTACCCCGTCATTGTCGTCGTCAGCGTCCGAATTATCTCCCACCCCGTCCCCGTCGAAATCGTACCACTCGTTGGGGTTGTTGGGAAAGGCGTCACTCGGCACGCAGACCCCGTCACCATCACTGTCAATCCAACCAGTCGGGTCGTTGTCACATTCATCCGTATTGTCCCCGACCTTGTCCCCATCTGCATCCGCCCACTCATTGGGGTTGTAGATGAACGCGTCAATATCGTCTCGGTAACCGTCTCCGTCGGAGTCACGCGAGAAGTCCTCCAGTGACCAACTCAGAGTCTCGCTCGGCCACTCCACTTCGTTCAGAGAGGGGGCGTGAATCCCATTGTTGATTCTCCAGTGCGCCACTCTGTTCCCATCGGAACAGTTCAGGTGCTCAAGGTCGTCGGTCTCGGCTACACCGTCTGAGTTGGTCAGATCAATGCTACCGAGGTTTGTCCAACTCGCATCACATCCCGACCTGTCGGCCCAGAAAGCAGTCGTCTGGGGGGCCGAGGGATACGTTCCTCCAAACATCGACCCACCACCGTACTCTATGACGCTGTCCACAGTACCATGCACATGCAGGATATTTGGCCTTCCAGTATCGGGGCATTCGTTGGAGAAATCATCCCACGTCGCCCCATTAAGTGATACTATTGACTCGATTATACTGCCTCGGTCGCACGCCATTCTATGACTCATAAAAGCTCCATTTGAGTGGCCTATCAGCACCACCCCCTCCGGATCAGCTCCGTAGTTCTGGACGGCTTGGCTGATTAGACCCTCGAGAAAGGTGACATCATCCACTTCAGTATTGAACAGGTTACAGCAAGCATCAGTGGCATTCCAATATCTCATCCCTACGATGTTCATAGAACCGTCCGGGGTGAGTAGTAGGTGCTCGTTCTCGTGGACACTATCATACAGGCTCATCCACCACGCGTTGAAAGAACCGGAACTGGAGTATCCATGCAGAGCGACGACTAGAGGCAGGGGCTGATTGTAGACATGCCCCCCTGGCATAGTAAGCGTTGCAGGCCTACCCTCGGATTCAATCATGGCAGTAGTGTGCTCGTTGGTGTAGTTAATTGGACCGTAACCGTCGTTTGAGTCGGTCCAGCGTCTCTCTTGAATCTCCTCTGTCAACTCCCGGTCTGTACTAAGCGGCCCGAAGGCCAACAGCATCAGGGACACAATCAGGGCGGCCAATCGAGCACGCGGCACACCACTAGGGGGAACATACGTCGGTATCAAACCCACTCGTCTATGAACTCCCAGTCATAGCAGCCAGCCTCGGGTGAGAAAACCTCATTCTCCGCCTCCCACAACCTCGTCTCGGCCTCTAGCTTCAGCCTAGCACTCTCTAACTCAAACCAAACCTTCGAGGAGGCCAGCCACTCTTCTATCATCTTCATTGCATCGTTCATGAAATCGGAGTTATCCATTATTTCCATATGATCGACGAGCAACGCGTCATGGCCAATAATCAGGGAAGACCTATTCAAGCCTATCGACTACTTGGAGACTTGGTGGTGCAGAGGACAGGATTCGAACCTGCGAAGCACTACGCACTGGGACCTCATCCCAGCCCCTTTGACCGCTCGGGTACCTCTGCTTGGAGCGGTAGCGAGCCCCCCTGCGTATATCAGAATGGCGAAGCCACAGAAATCAGAAGTCCAAGTCGTATTTCTGAGCCAATGGAGGGGCCTCGCCGGTTTTGGCGTAGTAGTACAGCGAGGCACGATTCACCGCCTCGCAGGCGGTGAAAAACAGTACACTGAGTCCGATTCCGATGAACATCAGAGTGAAGGCGAGACCCATTCCGAGTTCTCCGAGTGCAAACAGAGGCATGCAAATCAGCACGACCAGCATGATGACGACAAAGTTGACGATTCCCGTACCTCCGGTGCTGACGACGTCCTCACCCCATGTCTGCTTGAACAGCTCCGGGCTTCTGCGCATGCACTCGCCAACTTGGTAACCCTCAAGCACCAGCATCGGGACGACGAAGAAAGTGGTCATCCACCAAGCCACCTGCACTACTAATGAAGCCAAGCTACCAATCACCCGGACCACTGGGTTGTCATCATGCGCCATGCCCTCAAGGAGGCCCACGATCAATCCGACAGTTCCCGATATCAGACCCCAGATGATTATTGCAGGTAGGCGTTTCGCGGCTTCTTTGATACCATAGGAAAAACTCGGGTTCGAGCCTGTTGTAATCCTCTCATAGGCGCTTGCGATTATCGCAGCATTCCAGAATACCGTAATCATCCCCACTACCATGTAAGTAAGGAACATCCCGACGAGCATTCCCGACTCAGCTCCCTCTTCTCCCCCTGTAAAGAAGCCAATCCCACCAGTAGCAGTCAGCAGGAAGATTGCCGCTCCTATCGAGAACAGACCCGAGAGAAACGTGTATGCCATCAGTTCGGGATCGGCTCTGACCACATGCATTCCTAGTTTGGTGATATTCCAGCCTCTTCGAAGCCTCGCTCGGAAGCCTAGCCTAGGCTGCCCCTCCCTCATCATCATGAAAGCGCCTCAGAGCCACCTTCTTTCAATTCTCGCCCGGCGCGAGGATTGAGACCATATCTCCGGTGCTGACCATACCCTCTTCGAGAACGGAAGCGAGCCATCTCGACCAACCGAACTCCTGCTCGTGGTCGACCCTCGCGAACCTACCGTCCGCGAACGACCCCTCTATCTTGTAGCACGGGGCGCATGGCTCACTGAGTTGAATGGTCGCCTCTCCGACCCTGAGAATCATCCCCACCTCAAGTGTGTCCCAGTCCATCCCTTCGATAGTAATGTTCTCCCCCGTCGAACCGACTTCGATGGAGTGCCCTTCATCCTGCAGTTGCCCGATCCTCTCAAGGGAGAAGATGTTGATTGCCCTCCTCGGATCACCGCCTCTCCTCTCGGCGCGGAACCTATTGTGATCCCCCTCCATCCCCTCGTAACGCACGTTCGCGGCCCTGATGGGGAGCTTGGGGACCCCCCCACCCTCACTGACGTTCACGGAATGGACTACTCCGTTCATGCTGCCACTAGAATCCAAACTCCACGCCGAGCCTATCAACCATTTCGAGGTAGCGGCCCGACAGATCCGTGTCGGGTTCGGTCATAACGTGCTTCCAGTACCTCCAAGCGGCTATCGACAGAGTTGCGTAGCGATGCAAGGCAGCGAGTGCTGAACGTTCAGAGTTCGTTAGACTGCGAACCGATTCGTAACCCGAAACGAGAGCGTCCCAACGCTCTTGGACAGGTCTTCCTCCGGCCCATCCGAAGCCGACAAAAGCCATCACGAGGTCGAAGGCACAGGGGCCGATCCAAGCCTCCTCGAGGTCCAGTATGGCGACCACCTCACCATCTCCGATGACGTTGTCGGGAAACAGGTCGCCATGCAGTATCCCCCGAGGCAGACCGACCGGAATCTGCCCGCGCAGCCCACTTTCCTCCTCTCTGAGAGCCACTAAGAAGTCGGTCCACCCAGTCTCATCGGCAAGCTCGTACATGCGCTCGAACAACGGCCAACCCATCCTGAAATCATGTGGAAAGCAATCCGCCTCAGGGACCTCATGCAGTCTGGCCATAGTCGCACCAAGACTCTCCAGAGAGGCCCGGTCGGAGTCGAGGTGACCCCCAGTAACGTGTGGCAACAGGGTCCATGCGACACCATCCTTGATGGCAATCCTGCTCCCATCTACGAGTTCTATCGGAGTCGCGGTCGGAACACCGTGACCATCTAGCCAGATGTGGCGCTGTATCACAGTTCGAACATCATCCAGACTCTTCTGCGCCTGCCAAATCTTGAGCACGAGGCTGGTGCCACCCACGAGATCCAAACAGAGGTTTGAGTTGTCCCAACCCCCTGGGAGGCGCTGCACCGAGACCACTCCAGATAGTCCGGCCCGGGTGACCATCCACTCAGCATCCTCAAGAGTGACATCGACTGCCATGTCAGACCTCGTCGTTGATGATTGATTGAAGCCGCTCGGCATGGCTCTCGGGGGTGAGGCCAAGCTCCTCTATGCGATCCAACCCCCTGCGCGCCCAACGCTCCCGGGTACCCGGGTCGCGGGCTTGCTCGAGAGCCCGCCTCCAAGCCCCGATGTCCCCACGCTCCACCAGCCTGCCGTTGAGTTGGTCGACAATTGTCTCGGTGTATCCACCCTCGTTGACGAAGACAGGTGGGACTCCTACGGCCATCGCCTCGATGGGTGTCAGTCCGAATGCCTCGCCATGCGCCAGACCGATGACCGCAGCGGAGTTTCGCATCACCGCCCGCATGGACTCGGAGTCAATACCGGAAAGCACCTTGACTACCACTCCGACCTCATTCCCATAGGCGCGCAGTGCAGCGTTCTCACCCTCCATACCTCCTCCAATCACCACTAGGCCCAAATCACTCCCTACTAGGTGCTCGACGGCCTCGTAGATGCCCTTGAACCGCGATAGCCTACCCACCGTGACCACATACGAACCACTCTCCCCTAAATTCAGGGAATCGAAGGCGTCCCGCTCTCCGTGAGAAAGCTCGTGACTGAACTCGGTAAGGTCGACTGAGGGATACAGCACGCCCCCCTTGATGCCGTAGATGCGGTGCAGGTTACCCGATGAGAACTCGGAGTTCGCAGACACCCTCCATCTCGGGTTCTCGGCGAAGCCGCGGAAGGACCGCTCAATCCTCGCCCGCTGCCGACTCTGCAGCAGGTGCATCAGCCGCGGCTTCCAGCCGCCGCTACCGTCCGGGTTGAGGTGACTGACTTCATCGTGAATACCAGGTTTTGACTCCAAGAAGTGTAGGTGAAGGGGCTTGTCTGCTGGGACGAATGCTGGGAACTCCATCGACCCGTTGCCACCCGTCAGGTGTATTGCGTCAGCCCACTCTATGGCGGCCATCGCCGACTCGTGTTCCCTCCATGCCGCTGCTGCGCTACGCTCCTGACCTGACGTAATCTCGTTCACTAGGCCCCCCTTCGGTTGCCACTGGTAGAACGGCTCGAGGATCTGTATACCTGTGGATAGCAGGGCTTGGCGTTGCGAGTCCAAGAGGTTGAGACAGGCGAAACGCACCTCAAAACGCTCGGCGATGCTAGGCAGATTGCGCATCAGGTCACGCGCCGCGCCACCGTTAACGGTCATCGCCGCCTTGACTACCAGAAGACGGGTTCTACGCTCGCTCACAGGCCTCGCTCGGGTCGGCACGGTAAGGGGCTTCGGTCATTTAATTCAAGAGCAGTCTGCCTTTCGCAGGGGTATGGTCGACGTCGCCTCGCCGGTGCTGGGTGGCTTCCAGGACAGCATCGTGGACGCATTCGGAGCCGCCGCCGGGTGGTGGGTCGGCCATCTGCTGGTGCTTGGCATGGTGTCTCTCTGCGTGGTTGCGCTACAGAACAGGGAACACATCGCCAATTATTCCGGCCTCGGCCGCAGCATGCTGATGGACATAGCCGCCACACTTGTCCTCATAGCCGTCCAGTACCCCATTTTCACAGGCACCTTCGGGTGGCCTGAGGGAGAGTCCTTCGTCCTCGCCGCAATCTGTGCCCTGTCGCTCAGGTGGCACGTGCTAATCGTCGAATGAGCGCCGGCGCCGAACCACGAGCATGACTATCGTCAGGATCAGAACCACGGCTACGCCCCCGATGATTACTGGGGCCTCGTCGGCGTATTCCCCGAACACCGAGTCGTTACCAGTAAGGTCGATGGTTCCTATTCCGATGCTCTTGGGTTCGACCGTGACGCTCACAGAGTTGGAGCTCGAGCACGACTTCGGAACCGAGGCACCGTCCTCGAGCACGATGACGCACCCCTTCCAAGTGCTATCGAGGTTTGAGGGGGTGAGAATCTGGAACTGGCAGTTGGCCGAGGTGCCGCCGTCGGGAATCAGCACATCGCAAGGTGGGCTCTGGTCGTCGAAGCCGCTGGGCCACGATGAGGAGCCCGAGTCATCGACCATCATCGCACTATACTCGGCGGTTGAGTCGGTGTTGCTGTCGCACGATATAGAGACGGAGAACGAGATTATCTGACCGGCCTCCAGAGTGCCTCCGCCCTGCCCTACAGTGTGATCGCAGGTGGTGAATTCGGCTATCGTGACACTGATCTCGTCGGAGTCACTGGCTAGGCCCGGAACGGGAACGCCTCCCGCCGAGGTGACCTCCGCGCTGACATTGACCTCGTAGTTACCCGCCTCTGCGTTCTCTCCGGCCCTGACGCTGAACGTGACTAATGCAGTCTCTCCGGCCGGCAGGGTGACGCTTTCCGGTTCGGTCCCAGTCAAGTCCCCGAATTCCACTGATATCTCAATCTCCTCCTCCCACATCGAGCCGTTCTCTAACTCGCAGTTGACCATCGCAGTGCCGCTGGAACCGGGGGAGACATCCACTTCCACGCTGTCGACGCATTCGATTGTGATGTCCGGGAAAACCTGTCCGGAAACAGCCGGGATGAGGGCGCCTAGGGGCCCTACAAGCAGCAGGAAAACGAGTAGCACAGCCGTTCTGGGCACGACTCCGGCTGCCGCCCCACTCGGATAGATATTCTCCATTCACTCCGCGTGTCTTACTGATTTGTCGACTCAAAGCATTCATGGCGACCCCTAGGGTCGCCCGAATCCATGAGCGAGGGTGAGGCCAAGCCTCCGGTAGTTATCGTCAAGCCGGAGACGAAGGTCACTAGCGGCACCGACGTCCAGGACAAACTAATCAGCGCAGCACGCGTCTTTTCGGATCTCCTGAAGCCGACTTTCGGGCCCCGTGGACTGGACAAGATGCTGTACAAGACCGACGGCACCACAGCAGTCACCAACGACGGTGCCAAGATAGTGGCCGAGCTGATGGTCAAGCACCCGGCTGCCAAGATGATGGTCTCGATGGGTAACTCTCAGGAGGAGGCCTGCGGGGACGGCGTCACCACCACCATGCTACTATGCGGTTCGCTTCTTCAGGAGGCCAGTAACCTGCTGCGCAAGGGTTTGCACCCACTGACTCTCGTAGACGGCTATCGCTCGGCGCTCGCAGCGGCAACCGAGCAGATGGACGCAGACACGCACGATGTGTCCGACGAGCGTCTGGCAGCGGTGACCGAGACGGCGCTTCGCGGTAAGGGAGCCGAGGCAGCGCTCGACCACTTCTCTCACATCATCACCGATGCACTGAGCATCCTCTCAACCAATCGCGATGATGCTGGCGCCGAGCACGTCGCGATGTTCAAGACTGGCACCGGTGAAATGCGTGACTCAAAACTCATCAGAGGCGTCGTGGTCAATCGCAGGGTGCTTATGGATAGCCTGCCGAACCGACTTAGCGATGCCAAGGTGGCTGTGCTAGGAGGCGACCTCAAGATACGCTCGATGACTAGGGATGCCGAGATCCAGATTACCAGTGCCGACCAACTCGACTCCTTCGTCGATGCCGAACAGGCTCGCAAGCGGGCGCTCGCTGACGCGGTAATCGCCAGCGGGGCTGGCGTGGTGCTGTGCACGGGGGAGGTCGACAGGGACGTCCTGCACCACCTCGCTGATGCCGAGGTACTGGCAGTGGGCGAGCTAGACGAGTCGGAGATCCGCAACGCCGCAGACGCCGTCAGGGCCAACATAGTCGACTCCATCCTAGACATTGAGGCCGATGATCTGGGGTCCTGCGGCTCCTTAGTTTGGGAACGCCGCGAGGCCTCGGACCAGGTCGAGGACATCATCAGGATCGACGAATGTCCGAGTCCGAGGACAGTCACCATTGAGGTAGGAGGGGGCGGCGACACCGGCACCGAGGAGGTGATTCGAGGGCTGCATGACGCACTCAGGGCAACCTCGTTGGCTCTCGCCGACGGTGAATTGCTGCCTGGCGCCGGTTCTGTTCACGCCCGCATGGCGCATGCTGTGCGACGCGCCTCCGAGGCTGAACCGGGCCGTGCAAGACTCGCGATGGACGCCTACGCTCGCGCCCTTGAGACAATTCCCGCTACTCTGGTGGAGAACTCTGGCGGAGATCCGCTGGACCGCATACTCGAGCTGAGAGCGGCCGCCAGAGAGGACGACGGTTTTGTCGGAATCACCCCAGAGGGCGAGGTCGGACCTTCAGATGGAGTATGGCACCCGAGGGCGGTAATCGAGGAAGGACTCGAGTCAGCGACCGAGACCGCGATGAGCATGCTGAGGATTGACCAGGTCATCTCGGCGAGGGGCGACTAGGGCGTTACGCGAACCATTCAAGGCCACCTCACTCACGCATCGTCATGGCCCAACCACGCGCTCTGCTCAGCGTCTGGGAGAAGTCTGGCATCATCGAGCTCGGCAGCGCCCTTTCCGGGATGGGCTGGGAACTGCTCTCAACCGGGGGGACCGCGCGCACCCTCAGGGACGCCGGCTTCGAAGTCACCGACGTGTCCGAGGCAACCGGTCACCCGGAGGTGTTCGACGGACGCGTCAAGACGCTTCACCCGGCAATCCACGGCGGGATACTCGCCCGACGCGACAGGGAGGACGACATGGCGACACTGGCCGAACTCGGCTACGGTACGGTGGATCTAGTCTGCGTCAACCTATACCCGTTCGAGGCGACCGCCGCGCAGGATCCTCCAGCGAGTGATTCCGAACTAATCGAGATGATAGATATCGGCGGTCCGACCATGGTCAGATCTGCCGCCAAGAACCACTCCGATGTCATCGTGCTGACCAATCCTGAGCAGTATCCATCTGTGCTCAAATCACTGTCTAGCGCAAATGGCGACCCCTGTGGGGTCGACAGCGCTACTAGGCAGTCACTCGCCCTCGCTGCTTACCAGAGCACCGCGGCCTACGACGCAGCGGTGTCCAACGAGCTTGAGAGCAGGTTCACCCAGCGCGACGTGCCTTCACGCATCCACGTTTCCTCAGGTCCCGGCTCCGAACTGCGCTACGGGGAGAACCCACACCAACCCGCAGCCTTCTATCCGGCAGCGGGCGAGCCCTCAGGCCTCGCCGCAGCCACCCAGCACGGTGGCAAGCCGCTTTCGTACAACAACTACCTCGACCTCGACGGCGCTCTACGTCTAGCCCGCTCACTCTGCGACGCTGCTGCTGGAGGACAGCACGCATGCGTGATAGTCAAGCACACGAATCCATGTGGTGCGGCCGTCGATCAGACTCAAGTGGGAGCATGGAAGAACGCTCTGGCAAGCGATCCCGAGAGCGCCTTTGGCTGTGTCATAGCCTTCACCGATATAGTCGGAAAGGCGACGGCCGAGACCATCGGCGGCCATTTCTTCGAGTGCATGATAGCACCGGGCTACGAGCCAGAGGCGCTCGAATTCCTGTCGACTAAGAAGAACCGCAGGTTACTCACCCTCGATCCGATTGTCCCGCGCATCGACGAAGTCAGGGTACGTCATCTCGACGGCGGCTGGCTGGCTCAGGTGCAAGGACCTCCTGGAATCGACTGGGACGCTGTTAAGTGCGTCACGGTGAAGCAGGCCGACACAGATGAACTCACTCTGGCACGGTTCGGCTCAGAGGTGCTCGCCGAGGTGAAGTCGAACGCAATCATCCTCGTATCCAAGACAGCCACCGGTTGCGCCACCGTAGGAGTCGGACCCGGGCAGACCAGCAGGGTCGAGGCGGTCAGGATAGCGGCCCGCAGGGCGGGCGAGCGAGCCGCGGGCTCGATGATGGTCTCCGACGCGTTCTTCCCGTTCCGAGATGGCATTGATGCAGCGCATGAGATAGGCGTGACCACAGTAGTCCAGCCCGGCGGCTCGATGAGGGACCAGGAGTCTATCGATGCGGCCAACGAGCACGGCATGGCGATGCTGTTCACTGGCAGGCGCCTCTTCTTGCACTAGATGAGGAATCACCCTACGGTGTGTATCCATTCTCTAAACCAAATCACGAATCCTGCAACTAGGATCATTATCAGGATGGAACGCTTGCTGGTCAAGTCCAATGCCATGATTCGAAAGGGGCGCTGGACTTGAACGGTTTGATGTCGGGAACACCTATACTAACCCGAACAAGGCCCCAATGCCATGGATGAAGGGGACGTAATTGCCGTCGCCGTCGGCATTTTCATTGTGGCCATCTTCTACTTCTCCATCAAAAGCGAACTCCCCGGGGTAATCGCACTCCTCAAGTTGCCCGCCTTGGCGCAGAAGCCCGCCTTCCAGGACGGCTCGACGCGGACCCTGCAGGCACAGATAGACGGCAAGGAGAAGGAGCTCAAGGTCACGACACTCGACAACCTCCTCACCAAGATGATGACCACCAAGAAGAAGGGCATCCTCTATCTAGATGAAGACCGGAAGGGAGGGAGGAACATCGAGATGGAACTCACCTCAGACGACGAAGACGACTACATGCGTCTGAAGCTGCTGCACGGTGAGGAAACCCTCAGGGATCAGCAGTTCAATCTCGACAAGGACGTCAGCGGCCCTTTCCATTTCATATCCGAGGCCCTGCGGGATGTGTAACGTCCCGGCAAATCAAGTCAAAGAGCACCCTCTGATACGGAGAATATTGGAGCACGGGCCGGGATTTGCACCCGGGTCCACGGATCTGCAGTCCGTTGCATAGCTGCTCTGCCACCCGTGCAGCGGCTCTCGACCGCCGAGGCCCCCTTGAAGACTCTTTGCAGGTCGAAGCGGGTGCTTGAGGCGCTAGACGGTATGTTCATCTCCATTCAGCCTCCCACGCGAGGCATGCCTGATATTTCCTCTCGCTACGATGGGCTTGGCGTCGGCTTCGCGCCCTATCTACAGCCTCCCGAGCCCGGGGTGGTGCGGTGGACGGTGGGCGAGCCCGGCTTCGACACGCCCAGCGAGGTCATCGAGGCCGCAATCAAAGGGTTGGAAGAAGGGAACACCAAGTACACCAGAGGTCCGGGCTCAATGGAGCTGTGCCAAGCGGTATCCGAGTACCTCGCGAGACACCATTCCGTAGAGGTCGGGGCCGAGGACGTGATCATAACACCGGGCGCCAAGCAGGCGCTGCTGTACTCGTTCATGATTACCACGATGCCCGGCGACGAGGCGATCCTGCTGGCCCCCTCATGGGCTTCGTACGAGCCGATGCTGAATCTCATCGGGGCGGTGCCGGTGAACGTGCCTGTCCGCAAGGATAACTTCCACCCCGATCTCGATGCCATCAGGACCGCAGTCACCGAGAGGACCCGGATGATACTGGTGAACTCGCCATGCAACCCCACCGGTGCGGTGTTCACCCCAGCGGAGTTGCAGGAGATAGTCGACATCGCCGTCGAGCATGATCTCTGGATTGTCTCCGACGAGATTTATGCGAGGTTGGTCTGGATGGACTACCCCCATGTCTCACCGTATGCGCTGCCTGGCGGCTCGGAGCGCACCCTGATCGTCAATGGTTGGTCAAAGTCGTGGGCGATGACGGGCATGAGGCTGGGCTTCCTAGCGGGCCCGTCCAATGCCATGGGAGCGGCGATGAAGAGTCAGGCCAACTCCGCATCCCACGTCCCCACATTCCTGATGCACGCAGCCGCCGTGGCCCTAGGCTGCGACGACTCGGTCGAGCAATTCAACCAAGAGTACCTGAAGCGACGCGAGATAATGACCGAGGGACTGTCTGAGTTGCCCGGATTAAGGGTAATCGAGCCTGAGGGGGCGTTCTACGTCTTCGTCGACGTGACCGGCACGGGAATGACCGATATCGAGTTCGCAGACGGTGCGCTGGAAGCGGGAGTACAGCTCATCCCCACCTCTTTGATTACTGGTGGCGAGGGCTTCGTCAGGATATCTTACGCCACCGATGAGGAGGCAATATACGAGGGTCTGCGGCGGTTGCGGACGTGGCTTGTCGATTAGTCACCTTGAAATCGGCAAATCGATGCAGCCAGCGCATGAGCGGCACCACTGCGCGCGGCGGCCACGTCGTGCTTGACTACGTCGGCTACTCACCCCCAGTCGATGAGGACGGTGTGTGGATGTTGCAGGTTCTAAGGGACTGCGTCAATCGCGCTGGCATTAGGGAGGTGCACGCGCACGTGGCGCAGTTCGACGGCAGCGAGAGCCCACCCGGCTTCGCAGCCGTCGTCCTAATCGACGAGAGCCATGTGAGCGCGCACTGTTACTCGGAGAGTGGTTTGCTGGCGATTGATATCTTCACTTGTGGTGGCAGCGATCCAGGGCTGCTGGCCGACGAGATCCACAGCATGGTGGTCGAAGCGGTCCCCGGACTCGAGTTGTCCGGTCGGGAGCGCTTGGATAGGTTCTGAGGTGAGACTTTGTCTGTACGCGACTTCATCGAGGAGAACTACCGTCACTTCAACGCCGGAGCTTTGGCACAGTGCGCCGATTCTCTACGGGGATTCCTCGATGGTGGAGGGCGACTGATGGTCACGCTAGCCGGTGCCATGTCGACCGCTGAAATCGGGAGGACCCTCGCACCCGCCATCAGGGCGCAGAGAGTGCACGCCATCTGCTGCACTGGAGCCAACTTAGAGGAGGACCTGTTCAGTCTAGTCGCTCGCTCTCACTACGAGAGCATCGCTGACTGGCGTGAGTTGACCGCGAGCGACGAGGTGGAACTGCGCGAGCGAGGAATGAATCGAGTCACCGATGTCGCGATTCCCGAGGAGGAGGCGATACGCCTGATCGAGGCGCCGCTGATGTCGCTCTGGGAGGATGCCGAGGCGGTTGGTGACAGGCGGTTCCCTCACGAGTACCTGTACGACCTACTGCTGCATGGCAACCTCGAGTTCGATGCCGAGCCGAGTGAGTCGTGGCTGATGGCCGCAGCAGACGCCAACCTGCCGATATTCACCCCCGGATGGGAAGACTCGACGCTGGGCAACATCCTAGCGGCCAGGGTCCTCGACTGCTCGCTGAAGAGTCCGGACATAGTCGGCAGCGGCCTACACGCGATGCAGGCACTGGCCGACTGGTATCGCGAGGACGACTCGCCCACCGGGCTGCTCCAGGTTGGAGGGGGGATTGCGGGCGACTTCGCGATATCTGTGGTGCCTATGCTGCGCCAAGACGCCAAGGTCGACGTCCCGCTGTGGGCGTGGTTCGCGCAGATATCCGAGTCGCGCCCGTCTTATGGCGGCTACTCGGGCGCGCCACCCAACGAGAAGATAAGTTGGGAGAAGTTGGACGAGGGCACTCCTAGATTCGTCATCGAGTCAGACGCGACGATCGTACTTCCGCTGCTTTTGGCAGCGCTAGAATAGACTCGTGAATACGTCACACTGCTCGGCTATTCTGAGCAGTTGGTTGTACTTCGATGTGCGGTCGCTTCTAGCCGGCGCACCGGTCTTAATCTGACCTGCGTCGGTGCCGACGGCGAAGTCTGCGATTATGTCGTCGCTGGTCTCGCCGGAGCGGTGACTAATCACGGTCGCGAAGCCCGCGGAGCGCGCCATCTCGATGACCCTCAGGGTCTCGCTGACAGTACCAATCTGGTTGAGTTTGATGAGGATGGCATTGCTCGCCCCTTCGGCTATCCCCTTGGCTAGCCTAGTGGGATTGGTGACGTACAGGTCGTCGCCGACCACCTGCACGCGATGACCCTCACGTGCGGTGAACTCTGACCACGAACTCCAGTCGTCCTCGCCGAAGGCGTCTTCGAGCGAGACGATCGGGTATTTGTCCAGCCAGGACGAGTAGAGGTCGCCCAATTGTGAGCCGGACAGCACCTTGCCGTCGATGTGGTAACTGTCCCCGTGGCAGAACTCCTGCGCTGCGCAATCGAGCGCGATTGAGATTTGCTCTCCGGGAGCATACCCGGCCCGCTCGATGGCTTCTAGGACGAGGCGAAGACCGTCCTCATTGCGTGGCAGGTCGGGAGCGAATCCACCCTCGTCTCCCACACCACCAAGAAGACCCTCTTCCTTGAGCACTGATCTCAGGGCGTGGTAGGTCTCGACGCCTGCACGCAATGCCTCTTGGAAACCGTCGAATCCGTGTGGTACGACCATGAACTCCTGGATGTCGACGTTTGAGGCGGCGTGCGCACCCCCGTTGAGGATGTTCATCTGCGGAACCGGCAGGCTGTAGTTCCCACCCGCCGTGATGTGGGCCCACAGAGGACCACTCGAAGCCGCTCTCAAGCAGGCCATCGAGGCACCTAGCATAGCATTGGCACCCAGCCTGCCCTTGTTGGGCGTGCCATCTAGGGCTACCAAGACAGTGTCGATACCTTCCTGGTCTGACACCTCCATCCCGACGAGGGCATCATGAATCTCACCATTGACGTGGGCCACAGCCGAGGCCACGCCCTTGCCTGTCCATTCGGGCCCCCCATCACGCAGCTCGACGGCTTCATAGCTACCTGTGCTAGCCCCCGAGGGGACTGCCGCTCGGCCTTGCAATACACCATCCACGTAACAGTCGACCTCGACGGTGGGGGTACCTCGAGAGTCGAGTATCATGCGGGCCGAGAGGTCGCTGATAGCGCCACTCATTGGTGCGGCGACCTGCCGCCCCCCTCTCAAGGTTACGCTGTGTGGCGATTAGGCATTGAGCCAGCTCAACCAGCGCGCGACCCTGCTCTGGACGTCCGGGATTTCCATCTCGGAGCGGCAGCAGCGTTCCCAGCAGAGTTGCTCCTCGGTAGGTGATATTGAGAACAGCTCTGCGCGGAACAGCACCCCGTCATGCTCGTTGCACTCGCAACGGTTGTCATCAACAAAGCAATGCAGTAGGTGCTTGGGGAAGTGCTGCATCTTACCTTCGGACGGGCTGCATCGCATGACGCTCCTCTCGAGGAACAGGAGGGAGTCTCCTGTGCTCTGATCGACCTCGTGGCCGAGCACCTTGGAGCCAATCAGGAGCGATGCGACATCGACGTTGTACCACTCGGTCTGGGAGGAGGGAATGTCCAGCTCGGAGACGTCGTCCAGATACTCTTGGACACGGAGCTGCCCCATCGTCTCCTCCGCCGACATTGGACGTGGATTCACGCCATCCCATTTGAATACGACTTTTCGACGCTAAAGCAAGATGGTACATTTTCAGGAAATAAAGTGGAACCGATTTGCACACATCAGGAAGAGAACATACAAATAGAGGACTATTTTCGGCGCAACCCATGGTTGAGGTAGACAGTCTGGATAGAGCAATACTCTCAGTATTGAGGGACAACGGGAGAGCTCCCTTCGTGGATATCGCGAAGCAGGTCGGAGTCACCGAGCGTACCGTTCGGACTCGCATGCGCAGACTGGAGGACGACGGCGTCGTACGAGGCTATACCATCCGCGAGGCAGGCATCGGGCTGACTGCCCTCGTGCGCCTCAAGGTCGGCCCCGGAACTGAAATTGGTTCGCTTGCTGGGGAGTTTTCCACTTGGTCCGGGGTCGAGTGCGTCTACGAGATAAGCGGGGACGCTGATCTTGTTGCCGTGGTGCACGTCGACGACACAGTGGCTCTACGCAACCTGCTCGACGAGATGTGGCTAGCAGCACCCGGGGAGATAGGCTCCACGCAGACTGAGCTGGTGCTTGAGCAATACTAGTCTGGCTACATTTTCCACTTGACCGAGCATCCAATGCTGTCAGTGCGTGGCCTGCCTACACTGCGTCCGGCAGCCATGTCATCCATCGCATCCGCTAGGTCTGAGGACGAGGTGTGGGACGGGTCGCGTGGCGAGTCGTCTAGCCTGCCGCGGTACGTGACCGCCCTAGAGGAATCAAGCAGGTAGAACTCAGGCGTCCTTTCTGCCCCGTACGCGCGCGCAATGTCTTGACTGTCGTCGTGCAGGTACGAGTAACTCATCCCCCTACCCGCGCGCTTGACCATGTTATCCCACGAGTCTGACTCGTAGTTCACCGGGTCGTTCGAGTTGATTCCGACGAATCCGAGACCCTCTGAGCGTGCCCTCTGAGCCATCGCCTCGATGCGAGGCTCGGAGCCCACCACGTATGGGCAGTGGTTGCACGTGAACATGATGACGGCCCCGTTGGGACCTACGGCATCACCCAGTGACAGCGCTTCGCCGCCCACCTCTGAGTTGGCATTCGGCAGGTGAAAGTCAGGAGCGGAATCGCCCGGTTCAATCCCTCTTGGGGCTGTCATGCGCTCAGGGGGTAGTGGAAAGCAGTTCAACCCTCTGTCGGCTGGCTCGGCTTCGGTGGGCCGGAGGTCCCCTTACTCTCCTCCAGCCGACGCCTCGCCAATCGGTGCTCCGGATCCACGTCCAGTACCCTTCTCCATGCTGCTGCGGCCCCCTTCGTGTCTTCCGCCTCGTGCAGCAAGGTCGCGATTCTGACTCTCGCGTCGATGTGGTGCTCGTCGTGTTCGGCCGCGTTCTCAAAGTCGTGCATAGCGTCCTCAAGTCGTCCGAAGTCTGTGTACAGAAGTCCACGCTGGTACCACGCGTCTGAATGCGTAGGGTCGATTTGGAGGGCCTTGTTCAGAGGCCCCTCGGCCTGCTCGGCCCTGCCTCTGGCAATCAGGCAGGTCCCGAGGTGGACCAGTGCCATCGTGTGCTCGGGCCTGTTCTCCAGCAGCCGGCGCAGTTCGGCCTCGGCCTCGTCCCAATCGCCATTGCTCATCAGGACCTCCGAGCGACGCAGGCGCGCCATGCCGAGCCCCGGCCGGTTTGTCACTAGATGATCGGCGTCGTCGAGGGCTGACGCAAGGTCACCCTTGAGCAGTGAAGCGGAGCACCTGTTGAGTCGCGCACGTACGTGGTCGGGTTCGCTGGCCAGCACCTTGCCGAACAGGGATATCGCCTCCGACAGCCTGTTCTGACGGGCGGCAATCATGCCTCTGATGAATGGTATAGCCGAATGGTCATTGAGTTGAGTCGCGGCCTCGGCGACTAGGGTATCTGCCTGCTCCAGACGACCAAGGTCGAGGCATAGCTGAGCCTCCTCCAGTGGGATGGAGGGATGCTCGGGAATCAGTCGCCTAGCTCGTGTCAGTGCCACCTCGGCCTCGTTGGGCGCGCCCTGGTAGCGCAGGGCCCGAGATCTACCTAGCCAAGCTAGGCCGGACTCTCTGTCGCGGTCGATTGCGGCGTCGAACGACACTAGGGCATCGAGAAGAATCAATTGCTCGTGGTGTCCGGTGTCGTCGCGGTGTCCCTCACTGGCCAATAGGTGGAGTCTACCGTCCATGACGTGCAGGGACGCGCTCTCCCACGATTCGGAAGGGGCCTCGTCGAGCACCTTGCGCGACCATCCACTAGCCCCTCCTCTCAAGAGAATCAGGCTCAGTCGAGCTCTGGCCTCCGCATCCTCGGGATTAGTCTCCAGCCTCTCCTCGAGGACGGCCCTTGCCGCGTCGAGCCTACCGTCGTTCTCGAAGACCTCCGACTCGAGGATGACCCCGTATTCCCCTAGTGCGGTCGCTCGGCGGATGCTCTGCAGGGCCTCCTTAGTCCTCTCTTGGTCGGCGGATAGCAATTTGGCCTGAAGCAACCACGCCTCTCCATTGTCTGGATTCGTTTCAATCGCCTTCTCGACCGACTCAAGCGCGACTGGAATCTCGCCGAGCATTAGCAGCTTTGCTGCGCGCTCGATCCAGCCTGCGGAGGTCTCGGGCTCGGTCGCTCTCGGGTCCACCTCTCTATTGACCTCCCTCGCCCTCTCCACGATGTCCGACAGCTCAGTTGTTTGCAGGGTGGTGTCGAACTCAACTCCAAGACCCTCCAGCCTGCGCTGGTTGCGTGTGATTCTCTCGTCGTCGCTTCCGTAGAGCAGTAGGGCCTGCTCCTTGAGCACGGAGACGTCGTCCGGATCGACGGCGAGCAGCCTCTCGAGGCTGCGATCGAGGGCATCCATGTCGCCTTCCTCTCTGTGAATCGTCGCCAAGGAGCTCAGGGCGTCGGCATCCTCGGCGCTGAGGCTGTGAGCGCGTCTGTAGAAGTCGGAAGCCCTGATCGTACGGTTGATGCCGTGGAACAGTTCACCGAGCCTGCGATGCTCGCCTCCGGTCAGCTCAAGGTCCTCTGACTGCATCTCCGCCTCATTGAGAATCGCATCGAGCCGCTCGACCAGAGGGAGCAGTCCCGGCACGACCTCCTTGTAACCGTCCTCGTCTGCTAGACCAGGATAGTGAATTAGAATTGTCCTGGCTGCGTGGCTAGCTATGGCCACGGACTCGCTGGAGCTGACGTTAACATCCTGCTCGAACAGCAGGGTCTCGGCCGACTCGAGAGACTTGTGGGCACCGAGCAGCCCCTGCATACCGGGACTCTCGCTGAGTACGGTATCGACCCCTCTCGACAGCAGGTCAAGACGTTGCGAGGTGTCAGAGAGGTCTCCCTGCAGAGTCCCCATCTTCTCCCGCATCCTCTCTCTCTGACGCAGCAAGGCCCGATGTCTGAGCCAGAGTGTCAGCAGGGCAAGTCCCAGCAGGGCGTAGAGTGCCAATACGCCCAACGTAGAGTCTTCCATCCGGTCCCAGCGGACCTGTACGACTTTTGATGGCTTCTGCCGTCGACAAGGCTCGCGCCGCCATTGTGGGCGGGACTATGTCCCGCCGGAGGATTCACTGTTGAGCGAATCAGAGGTCTTCAGCAGAGTAGGCTTGTACACCGGACTTGCGAGTGACTTTGCCGACGGATCTGCCCAGCACGTTCTCGATGCCTGCGCCAGAAGCGTAGTCGAATATCTTGGCTGTCACCTTGCCACCGAATACCAGTCCTTGGGCACCGGTTGTGTCGGCAAGAGTTTGCTTGAGTTTGCCTGCTCCTACCGGATCCGATCCCGAGCCATCCTCTTGGATAATCACTGCTTGGTTCTGAGGTAGCCCATCGAGCATCTCTGCCCAGGCCTTGACCTCGTCGGGTGCTGTGAGGGACTCTTGGCCCCTTCCGACCGCGCGGTCATCGTCCTTGTTGATCTCGGTCTTGATGCGGGCGACTACCTTGCCGGCCGTCTCCTTCTGGGACAGCGCCTTGGTCACTACCTTCATCTCAAGATGCTCGACCTCTCGGCTAGTAGGCGCGAACGCAACGTGCGTCAGCGACTTCCCAATTTCGCCTTCCAGCTCCATGAGTAGCAGCTTGCCGCCGCGGTCACCATCGAGGAACGCGGTCACCGTCGTCTTCGACTTGGCTAGCTCGACTAGTTCTGGCATGATGCCTGAACCCATCGTGGCTATGGCGTTCTTGATGTCGTACTTCAGCAAGTTGCGAACGTCGTTGCGGCCCTCGACGATGATTATCGCCTCGGACTTGGCCACGTTCGGACCAGCTGTCATTCCCTTGTAGTCGGCTTCCTTCCCCAGATTTAGGACTGAACGGACCTCGTCGAGGATGTTCTTCGACTCGTCGGCACCGGAGTTCACGATATCGAGTAGTAGCTCCTTGGCTCTGTCGATTACCGTGTCCTTCTTGACCGAGGTAATGTTCTCGATCCTCTTGACCTTGATTACCGCCTTGCACGGACCAATCCTATCAATGGTCTCGAGTGCGGCGCCAATCACGGCGGTGCTGACTTGGTCAATGGACGAGGAGAGTTGTATCTCCCCATTCACCTTGCCCTTGTTCTGGTGAAGGATAACGTCGACATGTCCTATGCGCCCGGTCCGCTGCAACTTCCTGAGTTGCAACTCCTCGCCGAGGAGGCCTTCGGTCTGTCCGAAGATGGCCCCCACGACGTCCTTGCGCGCAACCGTTCCGTCAGTGCGGATGGTCGCGTGTATCACGTATTTTCCTTCTTTTGTCATTTTCATTTCTCCTTAGGCTCTCGGCCCCACTTTCGGGGCCTCGCTCCCGGTTTTCGCCAGTCGGCGGTTCGGTGGATGGGCGCGGTGCGCCCGCGAGTGTGGCAGAGTACCTGCAATCCGTGCGACCTACGAGCCCTTCATGAACGCTCCTATCGGTGGATTGGGGGATTATCGGTTGAATGGGGTTGCGCGAGCCATTAAGGGAGTCGCCTCCAATCGTAACCCGTGGAGACGCGACTGAGCGACTGTCTGGCGGTGTTCCACGGAGCGACCAGAATAGCGCTGCGGGACGGCCAGCTCTCGAACGGCGAGAAGCGGTTGCTGGTCAAACTGGCACACGCGCTCAAGCTGGACGAGGACGAGCCCAGACAGGTCTATGACGCAGTGGTTGAGAATAGGGAGCCAGGTCGGGGTAGGCAAATCAGCGACCTCGAGATGATACTGGTCTACGGACAGGTCCTAGAGGCAGTTCTGATTCACACCGATCGCTCTGACGACGAACTCACCTTGGTGGCGTACCTGCGACGCGCCTTCTCCATTAGCGATGCTGATCACCGCTCGATAACCAGAAGTCTCGACCGGCAGCTTGAGCAGACCATCCACCGCAACGTGCTGCAGGACTTCCGCATGCGGCTGGACGACACCATGGACCGAATCGGTGGTATCTTCGACCGCCTCGGTTTCCAAATCTGAGGTTGAAATGACTCACGAAGACGTTCTCGACAACTTCCTCGCTCGTCAGCCGTTAAGGGTGCATCGCTCCGACAGGAGACTAGCACGGATTGTTCGTGAGGCATACCCAATCGGCGTCCCGGCACTCATCATGAAGTCGAGTACAGATCGGCTCGGCGAGTCGGCAGGCTACACATTTCACCTTGGAACCCCCGACGAGATGCTGCGCCGCATCGCCTCGTGGCTGCTGACGGGGGCTGAGGGTGACCAGAGCAGGTTACTGCGCCTCGTGGAGCGTTTGTGGAATCGGCACGGGCGCGAGGACGTGGCTCTGGCCGCTCTGTTGCTGGCCAACCTCGACCACTCCACTTTGGATGTCGACCCGTGGGTGGTACTGGCAGGCTGCACTAGGGACAGCGAGCCGGCCGAGGCGCTGCTGCTGAGCATCGAGGAGATGCTGCGCGCAGGGCGTTCCATACCAAGCGAGGAGCTGCTGCTCGACTGGTGTGAGGGCCGTGCGGTGGACGCTCACATGTCCCTCCTCGTCAGTTACGCGGGATCGGTACGGGGCCACGCTGTTAGCGAGGAGTTACTGGGCCACCTGTCATCAATCGAGATTCCGGACGGCGATTCCCTGCTAGGCCGGGTAATACAGCGACTGCGAGATGACTAGGCGCAGAACTGATGGGTGGGGACACGCGCCGAACGCCATGGTCAGCCGGCTGCTGCCCTCGGACGACCCCGTCGCCGAGCAGGTGCTGGAGTGGACAATACAGCGCGATTCGCATGACATCAGGCAGTTGATGAGGTGGATGGAGACCAAGAGATCGAGGAAGGACAGAGGTGTCTTGCTCAACCGCGCCCTCGACCTGATGGACGAGATTCAGCACGCGATGCGGCGACTCGACGAGTTGCGGTGATAGTATGCGGGCGCTGCTTCTGGCCGGGGGCCGCTCGTCGCGGATGGGTTGCGACAAGGCGCTCGTCGAGGTGGATGGCGAGGCTTGCATCGCCCGGGTAGCGATGGCGCTGGCTGAGGCCGGTCGCGAGCCAATTAGGATCGCTGTGGCGGAGCCGGATGACATCGAGCTCTACGGAACGGTCATCGACCCGTCCATCCAAGTCGAGTGGGTGCTGGACGCCGAGCCGCACTCAGGGCCCATCGAGGCGATGATTGAGGCGTTCGAGGACCCGTTGGTGGTTGAGGAGACGGTGCAGTTGGCCCCGGTTGACGTGCCGTGGGTCAACTCCGCGCTGTTCACAGGTCTAGAGGAGGCACTGGATACCTCGGACTGTCTCGTTATGCCCAGCGACGGGCTTTGGGCGCACCCCTTACTGGCTCTGGTCCGACCCAATGCGCTGGTCGGGCGGCTGAAGGGAGGGGACCGTCGGCCGCTGCACGTACAGTTCGCCGAGATGGAGCACTCCGTGATGCTCGAGGAGCCTTCGCTGCTGCGCAATGTGAATACGCCCGGAGACCTAGAGTAATATCAGCCCTGAGCATAGCCTGTCGAGCACATCCGGGTAGAGCACGTGCTCCATTCTCTTGACCCGTTCCTGCAGAGCCTCCTCATCATCATCGGGCCGCACCTCCACCTTCATCTGGGCCAGTATGGGACCCGAGTCCACACCTTCGTCCACTAGGTGCACGGTGCAACCGGTCACATTGACGCCCGCGGCCAGAGCATCCCGGTGGGCGTGGGCGCCGGGGAAGTCCGGTAGGAGCGAGGGATGGATATTGACCAGCCGACCCTTCCATCGTCTGACGAACCAGGGCGTGAGGATGCGCATGTAGCCACTGAGCACCACCAGTTCCACGTCCGCAGCTTCCAACTCTGAGTGCACAAGCCGTTCGTGGGCCACACGCCGATCGGGCTTCTCGACCTGCATCGGCAGTGGCACTCCGATGCTTGTGATGCCGGCATCGCGTCCGTGCTGCAACCCACCGGCGTCGGCCTTGTCGGCGAGTACTAGCACGGTCCGGTGGCAACGCGCAGTATGCTGGTACCTGAGTAGGGCAGCCAATCCCGAGCCACCTCCAGAAATCAGTACAGCGAGCCTGATAGGATCGTCGCTCGTGCCCACTCTTGGAAGGGAGAATCCCGAGTCCACGTTGAGTCACAGGTCACGTTCAATTTGATGTTTAGGACCGGATATGTTCGGGAGCAAAACGAGAATCGTTTGCATCTGACCTTATACATCGAACCGATTGGTCAGGTTCGGGAGTACTCACATGGAGCGGTTGGGGGCGATTGACGAGGTCGTCGAGAAGTACTGCGTCGCCAGCAGTCCTACCAAGAGCCGTCTGTATGTCAGCCTCGGCTCGCTGTTCCTCGTCTTCGCAGTCATTGGAGTCTGGGTCCCGGGATGGCCGACCGTATCTTGGGCGGTGCCCGCGGCCTTCTTGTTCTCTATGTCTAGCGAGAGGATGTTTCGACTGACTCTGACCAACCGCTACTTCGGCTCAGCGATGTTTGATTACTATGCTACGGGCAAGACGATCCCGAGGCACGCCAAGTACGCTACTGTCGGGCTCATCGCGCTGATGTCCTCAGCCTCAGCCTACTTTGTTTGGCTCGTCTCGACTAAGGGAGATGGGGTGTTTACCGATCCATCCTCTTGGAACGGGGCAGACCCCGGTTTCGGGGCTGGCACAGTCATCCTCGTTGGGTTGTTCGGAATGTGGTACGTGGGATTCAGGGTACGGACCAGAGAGTGAAACATGAGTCTAGCAGAAACCCTTCGATTCGGAGATTAGGATGGGAAGGAATCGATATTCCCTCCCGAGAGGATGACGCCAACCCTATCGATACCCTCTAGTGACTTGAACTCGGGAGTCAGAACAGCTGCAAGGGACGCCGCACCGCTGGGCTCGACGACCATCCCCAAGCTGCCAAGCACTAGGCGCATCGCCTCGATGACCTGCTCGTCACTCACCCTGACAATCTGCTCGAGATGGTCCCTGATAATCGGCCAAGTGTGATTTCCCATGCTGGTCAGAAGCCCGTCGCAGATGGTATCCGGACCAGTCTGCAGAATGAACTCGCCAGCCTCAAGAGAGCGAGCAGCATCGTCAGCTCCCTCGGGTTCGGCGCCGAAGATTCGGGTATCAGGGTGCAGGGACCTAGTGGTGATACTAGTCCCAGAGATCAACCCCCCACCACCTACGGGAGCGACAATCGCATCCAGTTCCCCCGCCTGCTCGAAGAACTCCATCGCGGCGGTCCCCTGGCCAGCGATGACGTCCGGGTTGTCGTAGGGGTGGATTAGAGTGGAATCGGTTCGCTCGATGATTTCCGAAGCCGTGCTCTCCCGTGCGGCTAGGTTGGGCTCGCAGAAGGTTATCTCGGCATCATGGCTCTTCACACCCATCACCTTGACTCGAGGAGCGGTCCGAGGCATCACGATGTACGCCGGGATCCCGCGCAGCTTGGCCGCCAGGGCGAGCGCCTGCGCGTGGTTGCCGCTGCTGTGCGTGCATACACCGCTCTCAGCTATGTCACCCAGTCGTATCACAGCGTTAGTCGCCCCGCGGAACTTGAACGCCCCGACGTGCTGCAGGTTCTCGCACTTCAGCAGTACCTCCCTACCAGCAATGGCGTTGATGTCCTCAGAGGACACCACCGGCGTGCGCTTCACTACCCCCTCCAGTCTCGTGGCTGCTGACGTCACGTCCTCGATGGTCACTGAGTAAGCCATGTCAGGGGGCGCCTGAGTGGACGCATTGATGACACCATCGGCGCGGCTTTCAAGCCTGAGCGCCGCTTCGTTGAGGCATGACGGAGCAGGACGCGCCCGAGTGGAGGGCCCACGCAGCCGTGGGCGCGCTGCTGCTGCTCGACACGTTGACTCTAGGATACGCACCCACAGGGCCCTGGGACTCCGCCTCGTTCTCCATCGGGGTGATTGGGCTGACCGGTATTGGCCTTCTCTATGTGGCTTGGTACCGCTGTACGTTCAAGCGCCGTGGCCTGATTCCATGGCTGGACCTGTGGCAGGACCCAGCGAGGTCATCTAGCAAGGTCCTCGTGGCAGGCGTTGCGACCGTTGCCGCTGGTTGGGTCATGGGCAATCCCCTGCAGGAGCACTTGCCGGACCCCTCGGGCCTGATTCTGATTCTGATTGGCCTGCTGATGCTAATCAACGGGATCTACGTGAAGCTCAGTATCGGTCCATTGGCGGGCACCGAGTAATCAGCGAGCGCCCGGCTTCCAGAACTGCAGCGGCAACGCATCCTCTCTCTGCATTGCCCTGAACGCGAGGTGGTCCGCCCTCTCGTTCCAGCGGTGCCCCCGGTGTGCACGGACATGCTCGGCCCGGAGCGAGCGCAGGGACAAGACCTCGGCCCAAAGCGATCTCGCAGACTCTGCGAGCGCCTTGTTCGCCTTGGGCTTCCACTCTCCCGAGGAGATCCTCAGGGCGTACTGGGAGTCGCCTCGGATTACGACTCCTTGGTCGCTGCCCTCGGCAAGAAGCCAGCGCATGGCATGGGCTATCGCCGAGAGCTCCGCGGTGTTGTTTGACCCCACCTCAGCGCCTAGGAAACCATCTGCGGAACCATCGGTGACAACAGGACCACTCTTCTCCAAGATGACATCACCACCACCCCTTCCGATTCCGCTGTCTCCCGATATAACGCAGAAGCCCCAACCTGCCGGAGTTTGGCTGGTAACGTTCCTGTTCTCCTCGCAAGACCCGTCGACGTAGATGTACAACGCTCTGTCAGACATCGTCATTCTCCGATTAGGGCAGTGTACGCAGCAGCGTCCAACAAACCCTCGGCATCAGAGCCTTCAGTGGTCCGAATCTTGAAGATCCACCCATCTCCATAGGGGTCCTCGTTGATTCTCTCCGGGTTATCTTCGAGGGCGGCATTCGACTCGATGACCTCACCACCTACGGGTGCGTAGACCTCACTGACCGACTTGACCGACTCGACGCTGGCGCACGGCTCCAAAACACCCACGTTAGTCCCGACCTCAGCCAGCTCAACCCAGACGACCTCAGTAAGTGCGTCCTGGGCGAAGTCAGTGATTCCCACGGTGATCACTTCCCCCTCAATCCTCAGCCACTCGTGGGACTCGGTGAAATGCAACTCAGAGGGGACTTCACTCATCTCTCTCACCTCGTTCGTGACGCGTAAGGGGAGTGAAGGTTTCGATTCTCACTCCTCCTCCCCAAGGGTGCGTTCAAGATGCTCTTTCTCCCTCTCGGCCCAAGCCGAGCCCATACTGGAAACATCCGCCTCACGCTGCTCCTCCCTGAGCCGCTCGAGCATTTCCTCCTCAGACTCACGGCTAAACACAGTATCAAGCCGAGACGACCCATGCGGCTTCAATCCAAGGTAGCGGATGTACGTGTAGAGCAGGGTAGCGAGCACCGCCAGCGAGCCGAACAGCACCGCCCACGAGTCCTCATTGGGTCCCGGCTCGGAGAGTAAGGAGATTCTGCCTTCGGCGAATGCTAGGGCGGTCAGCAGGTAGAGAGGGACGGCGAAGCCAATTAGAACCCTCTCGACGCGACTCGCAGCCGAATCCATCGAACACCGAGCCCGGCCACTCCTGCATCAACTTGACTTCGTGGCCCGAATCACGGCGCCTGTTGAATCAGTTTGAGGATCTTGTACGGGAGCAGGGCTCGATTGACCGGAGTCACCTCGAGTATCCTGCCATCGTCACGCCTCCTGATGTCCTGCAGCAGCGGGTGACGACTCTTCTTATGCAGAGTCAGGAGTGTGGGCATGTCGTATTCGAGCGCCCCGCGGACCGCGGCGACGAAACCCTCGCTCTCAACCGAGAACTTGCCGACCTCATCAACCACCAGAATCTCGCAGTTGCCGACGGCGTTCTGGATTGCAGGCACACCGACCCTGTCAATCTCAGTGGGGTCTATGCCGTAGCCTAGGATTCGATTTCTTGAATCAATCTCGCGATGGGCCATCACCCCACTTTCCCCAGTCTCGATGTCGATGCAGGCGTAACCCACCCTCTCGCCGTCCTCGATGATTGCCTCGGTTCTCATCCCACCGATTACATTGGTGCCGGGGTTGCGCGGGTCCGCCTTACGTTCCTCGATGACCATACTGACGACCTTGTCAAGGACCGCGGACTTGCCCGATCGGGGAAGCCCTGTGATTCCTATTTTGGGATGTATTCCCATTCTCCTTTCCTCGTAGACCAACGCTCACGCGATGGAACGCTCCCCGTACGGAACCCTCGGATAATAGTCTGTTTGGTGTCCAAGCATCAAAGACACCGAATAACGGAAAGTTAGTTCCGGCAATAATACGGCTTTCTTCCGCTTTACTGCCTCAAAGCGTAATTTAGGGCGCCTTCGGTGTATGGCGAAGGCAGAGGCAGACTCTCGATCTCGTAGTTGTTCACATTGTTGTTCGCGGCCCACGCCCTCGACCACAGGTCGAGACCCTCCGAGTTGAGTTGGGCGGCAACGAACAGGAGCCCCTTATCGACGCTGCCGTGCTCCTCGGCCAGACTGTCGAGCACAGCCTCGGGAAGCTGCAGGAAGTTCACTGAGTTACCCAGAACGCAGTCTGGTGGGACGACCGCCCAGCGCAGGCGACGCCCCTTCTGGGCGTTGACTATTGCTTGGCAAGCTACTCTAGACACTCCCGCTGGCTCGATTCGGCCGCTCCACAGGGCCTGCGAACGCTCGATGCACCCATCTTCGAGATCACTATCGTAGGCCGGGTGTTTGATACTGACTTCGCCGTCCTCCAGATTGAAGTGAGCTCCTCTGATGAACGGAATCCCCTCAGAATCGGGACCCCAGTCGCTGATACCGGCCGACCAGTTGGTCTGGTCGATCTCGCCGACTCGGACGCGAATCGGTCGGTCCGTCGGGTTGAGCCAATTACCCTCCTCGCCCAAGCGAGGCTGGTCGGCGAGGTCACCTATCGCCTTGAGCACGGCGTTCCTGTCGTAGCGGTCACGAGGCATCCTAGGGACGGCCCAAGTCATATCCGTCCAGACCGACCACGGACCGCGCTCCATCTCGAGGAATGGTGCCTTGCTGTCCAACCCAACCCTAGCCGACAGATCCTGGATCTCGAGCGGGCCGAAACTAGTCATCATCTCGGTCCTGCCGCTGATAGTCAGCCCAATCACTAGGACACCCTGAGAGGCGCCGGGGAAGACCCTCTGGGGCTCGGGGAACGACCACGACGAGACCCACTGGTTACCGTCAACCATGAGCTTACGAAGTGCAACACTGCTCTTCTCACGCAGCAACGCATCGGGAACGATCATCCGTAGCCTGCCGCCGTCGCGCACCAGGCTCATTGAACGTTCCAAAAACAGCCTGTACAGATTCACGTTGCCGCGCAGCGCTTCGAACCTCGGGCTGCCGTCGGACTCGACCGCACCACGCAGCGACTTCGATAGCCGCTTCCTCATCTCGCTGCCCTCGGCGTGGCCCCTGAAACGGTCCTTAATGCGAAGCCAGGGTGGCCGGCTCACCAGCAACCTCGGTGCCTCGTCCCACGGCCAGTCGCCGCGCAAGGCGTCTTCGCATCGAACACTCCCTTCCAAAATGCCCTCGGCCTCACTCCGCCCGATCATGGCTCCGTCACCCCCTCCGTCGAGGTCGACCAGACCCAGCCTCGCAAGCGTCAGGAACAACCTCCTCCTCGTGCAGGCCACAGCCGTCTCCGAGGAGTCCACCATCTGCATGCCGCGAAGCAACCTCAGGGTGTCGGCACGAATATCGCTAGGTGTCGAACCCTCGCTTCGCAGAGCATGGATTCTGATTGCCCGGCTGGGCACAACCCCGCCTGCCACGGCCGGATCAGCAAACGGTAGGGGAATTCCCGAGCGGGTGCGCTCGCCGGCCTCGACGGCCTCGTCATCTGCCTCGTCAGTGCCTCCCTCGACAGACTCGTTCAGCCGCTCGGCATATTCCCTGAAACCAGGGGGCATCGCTGCCAGCGAAAGAGTGGCAGGAGGACTCTTCGAGGTCTTACTGCGCGTACTCTTCAACTCGTCTGCTAAGACGGCTTGAACGAGCTTGCTCGGGGTGGAGTAGGCACCCCTCGGTGACCTGCCATCCTTGACCGCCTCATAACGCGAGAGCAGATGCTCCAGAACTGCACCGGGCTCCGAGAGCAGCCCTGCCGGCAGGGTCGGCCAGTTGTTGGGCAGGGTGGCTGCTATCGGCGCTCCGTGAGCGACCGCCTCCTCCCATGAATCGAGCCACCCTGACAGCTGCTGCTCCCGGTCGGGACATACGTGGTCGAGGCGTGCGTACCATCCCGATGCATCACTTGCCATGGTACTACGGGCAATGCGACAGGACACCCTTCTTTGAAGGGCTCGGTCAGTCGTTGAAAGGGCCAGAAGGCAATCAGACGTTGAGACCGAAGCAATCCTGCTCAATCTCGATAATCACCCGCCTCTGCAGGAGCCAAGCAACGGCCTCGTCGACCTCATCGGTCCGAATTCCCACCGTGTCGAGGTCAGACACCAGGCGGTCGAAGTGAACCTGCTCCTCGCCTCCTTCCAAGGTCTCCTCAATAACGCTCAGCACATGCTCGGACACAATCGCTAGCAGCGGGTCGTCACCGGCATCGAGCGAGCCGAAGTCTACGGCAGCCTCGCCACTCTCTTCGTTGTCGGCAGAACTCTCCTCGCCACCGTCCTTCTCGTAGACGTCGAACAGATTTCTTTGATGCGGATCGGTCCAGGTCGATCTCTCGGCGACCTCCCTCTGGCGGCGTAGGCGCTTCACTAGGGTCTCGATGCGATGCAGCCGCTGCTCCAAGCGCAGGCGCTCGCGACCTAGATGACCCTCGACGAGATCGAGCTCGTCAGTCGCACACTTGTCTAGCCACTCAGACAGGTCCCAAGAGGGATCCAACCTGAGCATGGTCTCCCAGAGCCTCGCAACCGAGTCAGGCAGAGACCTGACGTCTATTCGTGGGCTACCACTTCCATCGTCCGGCGAACGGTCCATGCTTCACCTGTTCGCATTGACCGTCTATCAAGTATCGCCTTGGGGGAAGGAAGGAATTCGTGGGTTGGGTTGATGAATGAAAAGCAAGTGCCCCGGGCGTGAGCGAGTACCGTTTGACAGTGCTACCCGGCGACGGCACCGGCCGCGAGGTCATAGCACAGGCCATGCGCGTCATAGGCGTGTTTGAGGAGCACAGCCCACTGTCCTTCGACATCACGGAAATCCCGTGCGGAGGTCAGTACTTCTTAGAGACCGGCGAGGAGTGGCCAGACGGCTCGTTTGAGCACTGCAGGGACAACTCTGACGCGATCCTCCTAGGAGCTATCGGATGGCCTGGTGCGAGGATGCCTAACGGCGATATGGCCGGCGGACAAGTCATCCTCGGTCTGCGCTCGGGGCTCGATCTTTACGCCAACATCAGGCCGGTCAGGCTCTATCAAGGAGTACAGCACAAGGTGCACGGCGAGCATACGGACATATGGGACCCGGACCTAGTCGACATGGTACTGATCAGAGAGAACACGGAGGGACTGTACCACAGCCTCCTGCGGCGTTCGGCCCAGGCTGCAGTGGGGGCCAAGGACGAGCCCCTTGACACACCCGAGTTCCCGGGCCTCGAGGACGAGGAGGTCGCATGGGATCCGCGCCCGATAACGCGCAGCGGCAGCGAGCGAGTCATCAGGTTCGCCTTTGAGCTCGCCAAGCGCAGACAGAGCCACCTGCAGGCCCCTCAAAGGGTGACTTGCGTCGACAAGAGCAACGTCCTGCGTGGATGCAGACTTTTCAGAAGTGTGTTCGACGAGATCGCCGATGAATTCGACGACATCGAGACGACGAAGGCGTTCATCGACGCATTCACGATGTGGCTGGTAAGAGATCCGGAAGATCTCGATGTGGTGGTCTTACCGAACATGTTCGGTGACATCGCTACCGACCTCGCCTCGGTCCTTCAGGGTGGCATGGGGATGGCGGCCAGCGCCAACATTGGTGACCTTCACATGCTCTTCGAACCTGTCCACGGATCATCTCCAAAGTACGCAGGTCAGGACAAGGTCAATCCGATAGCAGCGATATCCTCTGTGCAGCTGATGTTCGACAACCTCGGCGCGCGTCACGATGATCCCGACGCCCTAGTCTGCGCGAACATCCTCGAGTCCGCGATTTCCTCACACTTCTCCGAGGGGGGTGACGTTACCTACGACCTCGGTGGGGCAGCCAGCACTAGTGAGGTCGGCCAAGCCATAGCCAATCGCTGTGCTAGGCTCCTGCAGGAGCACTACGCTTCCACTTAAT
>JASMMD010000015.1 GCA_030748335.1 Candidatus Thalassarchaeum sp.
TCGGCATATCGAGGACTGCTGATGGAGCCATCGCCGGTGATGTCGACCCCGGAGTGAGCGAGGTTGCGGGCTGGTTGACCCCTGTGCCGGGGGGAGTTGGTCCGATGACCATAGCCATGCTGATGAGGAACACGGTCAGGGCGGCCGAGTCGCCCTAGAATACACCCAACTCGAACCTAGCATCCTCGCTGGCGTGGACACGGGGGTCCCAAGGTGGAGAGAATGTCAGATTCACGTGGGCGCTGCCCACTCCCTCAGTGGCTAGGGCCGAGCGATGCACTGCGGCCATTATCTCAGGAGCGACGGGGCATCCTGGACTGGTCAGGGTCATGTCTATCTCTGCGTGCGCGCCGTCTTCACCGTCCTCGACTCTGATTGCGTAAATCAGGCCGAGTTCGGTGACTGACATCTTCATCTCCGGGTCCTCGACGTCACCGAGTGACTGCATTATCTCCGACTCTTCTACCATATCTTCCTCATAGCAGCAGGGCTGCCTCTTCAGTCACTCGCTTGAACATGTTAAGGAAGCCGTTGGCCCTGCTCGGGGTCAGCGAGGAGCGGATACCCATCTCCTCGGCGTAGTCGGGCTCCATTCCGGCCACGTCCGCTGGGTCCATTCCATTGACGGCAATCGCCGTCACCGCCATCAGACCTTGTACAATCTGGGCATCGGCGCCTCCGCGCAGCAGGAAGCCTCCGTTCTCGTCGACCGAGCAAATCACATGTGCCCTCGACTGGCAGCCGTGAACTTGGTTGTCATCGTCCCACTCCTCTTGAGGCAGTGGTGACGGATGCCTCTTGGCGTATGAGAACAGGAGCTCGTAGCGCTCCATCGCATCGAAGCAGGCCTGGAACTCCTCGACCACCGCGTCGAGGTGTTCGGGCCATCTCCTGCTTCCAACCATGGTTCCTCGTCCTAGGGGTCCGCCTTGAATATGACTAGCGGTCATGCGAATCTGTCGATGATCTCTTCGAGATACTGCACAAATGACTCGGCCTCGCCCATGGTGTTGTATATCCAGAACGAGGCGCGGTTCGTCGAAGGCACTCCCAGCGCGTCCATCAACGGCTGGGCGCAGTGATGGCCGGTCCTGACCGCGAAGCCGCCCTCGTCAAGCAGCAGAGCCAGATCCTGCGACTGTATGTCTTCGTGCAGGAAAGAGACCGCCCCGCTGCTGTCCTCTCTTTCGGGATCGCCGTAAATCCTGATCCCGGGGATCTCCCTCATCCGGGACGCGGTCCACGAGGCGATGTCGTTGATGTGCTCGTGCACCTCGCTCATGTCGAACTGGTCAAGCCACTCGACAGCGGCACCCCAGCCTATGGCCTCCGCGAGCCGAGGGGTCCCGGTCTCAAACATGGCGTGACCCTCTTGGAACGTCGAGCCTTCAGTAGAAACTCGCTTGATCATGGACCCGCCGGTCATGAACGGGCCCATCTCGGCCATCGCGTCGACTCTGACCAGCAGGCAGCCGATGCCTGTGGGCCCGGCCATCTTGTGGGCCGAGATGGCGACGAAGTCGGCCCCCAGTGAGTCGAAGTCAATCCTCTCGTGCGGAGCTCCCTGAGCGCAGTCTATGAGCACCCGTGCGCCGGTGGCATGTGACATCTCGATGATTTTCTCTATTGGATTGCGCACACCCAGTACATTGCTGGTGTGGACGACGCAGACCAGCGAGGCGCCTTCGATAGCCACTTCGAAGGCATTCATGTCGAGAGTAAATGACTCGGTGTCGATGGGCACGTACCTGACTTCGATACCCTTGTCGATAGACATCTGCTGCCAAGGCACGATGTCCGCGTGGTGCTCCATCTCAGTCAGGACGACGACGTCGCCCTCACTGAGGTTCTCCCTCGCCCAGGCATAGGCTGCCAAGTTGATTGCCTCAGTGGCCCCGCTGGTGTAGATCATCTGGTCGGGCGAGGTTCCGAAGTACGAGGATATTCGATTCCGTGCGCCCTCCAGCGCCGTGGTCGCCTCGTCGGCGAGGGTGTGGTTGGCCCTGTGTGCGTTGGAGTTGTAGTGCTCGTAGTACTCGCTCATGGCGTCAATCACGCACTGCGGCTTCTGGGAGGTAGCGGCGTTGTCGAAGTAGACGAGTCGTTTGCCATTCGGCAGTGTACGAGCGAGGATGGGGAAATCGGCACGTATTGCCTCGATATCCAAAGTCATCGCTGTCCCTCGGTCATTTCGAACTGACGGTCCGATATCAAGTAGTACCCGAACGTGGATGCTTCAAACGGGCAAACCCAATAACGGCATGGTCTACCTGACAGCATGAGTCAGATTCGGGCTATTGATTGCACTATTCCTCTGGAAGAGGAAGAAGGCAAAAACGACTGGATCGGATGATTAGAGCGGATGTTTATTGTTCAGCACCCCCTTCCGGCCAATCATGGCGGGACCTGCCGGGCAGGATACGGTCGAGCGGCTCGGGAGTCGTGATCTCAATCTGGATGGGGAAATTATCAACCTTGCAATCGTGGGGTCGAGCAGATTCTACGACTTCATGGCCTTCGAGGAAGCGGTCGAGTCATGGGTGGAGGAGAACGGCTACCCGGACATGATTATCGTCGGTGGAGCGAGTGGTGTCGACTACATGGCCGAGCGCTGGGCTGACAACAACTCGATTCCCATAGCCGTATTCACAGAGGAGTGGAGTGATCCCACTAGGAGTCTGGTCGACAGAGGCAGAGCCGAGGCTCCAAACACCCTGACCGAGAAGATTCTGAAAGGGGCCTCGCATATCCTAGCTATGCCATCTCCGACCAGCAAGTGGACTAGGGTAGTAATCGACCAAGCATCATCACGAGGAATTCCAACCATCGTCCACGAAGTCGAGTGATTGGTGCTCCTGTCGGGATTCGAACCCGAGTCGCCGGGATGAAAACCCGGAATGATGGACCGAGCTACACTACAGGAGCGACGAGGTGACGAGAGACATCTCCCCCATAACGATTCGTCACGGAGGGTTGCCGGTCCCTGCAGTGGTGATGGTCTGTGACTCGGGCGTGCCGTCCTGATCGGAATCTATGGTGATGACTGTGACGGTGATGCCTTGGGATGTTCCGGCGACATAGTCGATCTGGAATCCGATCCAAGTGTTGTTGGTGTGGTAAGCATGTCCCTGTGAGTTGATGTTCCACTGAAACACGTTGTGCGATAGGTACCCCTCCTGCAGTACCTCGATGCTGCCGCTGGACGAAAGGGAGAGGTTTCTCGCGTGCCAGATGTTGGAATTGACCGCGGAAGTCACGTTGCCGTCAGCGTTGTCGTCCCTCTGCCCCATATAGTGACGGTGGAACACCCTACGGTTGAGGAAGCTATCATTGTCGGTGTCAGTTGCCTGCCAAGTCCGGCTCAGGTAGTGGTAGGTGTCAGGACTACCGTCTGAGTTGTTATCCCACGAAGTCAGCTCATTGACCACGATGCGAATTCTATGGGGCTGGTGCAACGAGTTGCGCCACACCTCCATCGAGCGCGTCTCCTCGGTCTGGAAGGTCCAGCCATGGGCGTGCTGATCCAGATAGGAGGTCTCTCGGACCCTCCTGAAGATGTGCTCCTCGAAACCGTCCTCGTTGGAGTCCCACCACGTCAGGGTAGCGGTGTATGACTCGCGCTGCTCGAGATGGTGGTCGAAGTCCCAGTCAGTAGCATTGGACATGTGTATGGTCCTCTGCTTCCACTCAAGTGTCCCATCCGCATCGTCGTCGACCATGCGAGTCAGTGCGAATCGGTGGATGTGGTGCTCCACCATCCCCCAGTCCCAGTGCTGGTGCCAGCCTCGCATGCGAGCAGTGTAATCGAGGTCGCCGTCGTGGTCGGTGTCTACCTTGAGGACCCCTGCTCTCCAAGTCCACTGTAGTTCAATGACGCCGTTGGAGTCGTTGTCGAACTGAACGGTGTTCTGCTGAAGTGCGCGAATCACATCGACATTGCCGTCGGAGTTGGTGTCCCTGACTACGACTGCTCGCAGGTTGTCGCGATGGCGGTCGGCGTTGCCGTCCTCGGTGGGGTCCCAGACCCATGAGGTATGGTCGATTGCCATCCAGCGCTCGGGCGTGCCGTCATCGTTGCCATCGATGCGATGGATGAGTCGAGAGTGAGAGAAGTAGGCGGTCAGGACCGAGCCGATACCCTGATCGACCATCCTCCGGTTCTGGTTTAGGATGACTCTACGCTCCAGATTGCCGTCTTGATCGGCATCGGTCCGGGCATGCACGAAGAGGTGTATGTTTACGTCCTCGTAGGTACCGTTGTCCCAAGTCCACACGGTTCTGGTCAATACATCGTGCCGCTCGGGGATGCCGTCCGAGTTCTGATCGACCAAGTCGAGCCCCCTGAAGCGCGTGAGGAAGAGGTCGTCCTGGCCGTCACCGTCGCGGTCGTGTGAGCACTGGGTGTTGCGAACCAGAATGATTCGCTCAGGCCCCGGGATGCCGTCCGAGTCGAACCAGAACACTCCTACAGTCCTGTGGCATAGGGTCTCGGCGACCCCGTCGTTGTCCCAGTCCTCCCAGAAGCTGTCATTCCACCAAGTGGCCGTCACCTGCGAGATGGAACGCGAGTAGGTCTGCTCTTGCATCGAGGAGTCGTCGATGTCCCCCCATGCCTCGTCGAACACTGGGTCGACTATCTCAGTCCTAGCTGCGTTTTCGATTGGAATCGGGGCGAGTTCGTCCTCCGAGGGGGCCTCGTCCGCGTTGACGACGCTACTCTGAATCATCAGGGGGTCGCTCGGGATGGTGTCGGCCTCCTCTTCGTCGCCGGCCTCGTCGCGTACCGAATCCTCGTCAGTGGTAACCCAGTCGTCTACCTCCTGATCATCGTCGTAGTAGCCATCCCCATCAGGGTCGAAGTCGGATTGCCAATCGTACTCATCGTCCTCCTGCGCATCGGTGACCTCGTCTACGGTGCCATCGCCGTCGGAGTCGAGCTCCTGCTCGACCTCGTCATCCAGCTGCTCCTCGGCCTCACCTTCCAGTTCTTCCTGGAGCTGTGCGGCTTCGAGGTCGTCGACGACCGATACTACCTCGACGTGAAACACACGCTCGGTGGATATCCCGGTCGGCCCGGTGGCAGTTACTCGGACGACATACACGCCCTCCTCCGAGTACTGATGGGACTCCTCGGCGAGCGCGGGTTCGGACGTCGAGCCGTCACCCCACTCGATGGAGACGGAGGCGGGGCCCAGAGGGTCCTCGGTTTCGGTTTCGATGCTCAAATCACCGGCTAGGTTGAGGTGTATCCTGCCTTGAGGAGAAGGATTGGTCGAGACAGTGAGCGAAGGCGCCTGAGCGTCATCGATCCTGATTGAGCCCTGCGCGGTGGCGAGGAAGCCAGAGGGGTCGGTGGCCGAGACGTGTACCGAATAAGTCCCCGGTTCGCCCCAAATGTGCTGGCCCGACAGGTCTCGGAGAGTAGTCCCCTCCGAGAAATCGACCTCAACGACCAGCTCGTCACCATCTGGGTCCGATGCCTCGACGGACCAAGCAACCGGGGCGCCCGCTATACCCTCAGGTGGGAGATCGAGGGAAACAACTGGGGCCCTGTTTGGTTCTAGCAGAGTGAATATCACAGCCGCTACCGCTGTGGCGCCCATGGAGTCGGTGAGTTCGACCTCGATGGTGTGAGTGTCCACAGATAGGAAACCCGCGTCGTAGGTCAGACTGTTTGAGGTCTGAACCAGAGCCCCATCGAGACGCCAATTGGCGATGAAGGGGGCTGTGCCCTCCTCGATGACGACGTTGGCGACAATCAGGTCGTTGGCTGTGGTCGGGGAGCCCTCAAGGACCACGCTGGCGGAAACCACGGTGGGTTCGGGTTGCTCGATGACCTCGTCAGTGGCACCCAAGCACCCAGAGCCCAACATCAGAGCCACTAGGAACAGTCCGGTCTGGATTCTTCGGCGGGAGTTGTTGTCTCGGACAGTGCTGTACATCGGACACAGGGCGTCCATTCCCACCTTAAAGGAAAGTGGGTCATCGGATTTGTCAAGGTCTCAATGAGAGAGGCTCGACGAGCGTCGCCCACAGCCTCATGCCTTCATCGGTCAACTCTCGATTGGTCCTCAGTCCCCTCCTTCTGCGAGTGATTAACCCCTGAGACTCAAGTCTCTTGAGATGATGCCCTACCAACTGCTGGCTGGTACCGATTGTGGATGCTAGTTCCCTCTGTGTCGGAGGAGTCTCGCCATCCTCCTGCTCCGCGATTGAACGTAGCACCATCAGAGCCACGTCACTCAGCTGGCTGGCATCGACCGGGCGAGGTAGGTTGGACGTCTCCGCGGCACGATCGACAGCAGATGTGTAGTAGCGCAGCAGGCGGCCATCGCGCCTGCACCACACATTCCCCTCGTTCTCTAGAATCCTAAGGTGGTGCACTGCCTGGTGGTTGCCCATCTCGAGCGCGCGTATGATACCAGATAGGTGGCATCCGGGATGCGCCGTCAGGAACCCCTCAAGTCGCCCCCTCTGGTAAGTCCCGGCTAAGGTTCCCGTACCCTCGGTTACTCTGAGTTGCGAGAAGCGCCCCATCGACCTGACCATCTTCGCTCTGGTCGGCTCGTCGCCAGCCGAGACGAGTGCGAGAGACAGCAGTATCATCGCCATGAAAGCAGGGGCCCACGGCAGCGCAGGGATTGAGATGGGAGTGATTCCTTGTTCCATCTCCTGCCCTGACTCCTCGTTGTTCTGGCTGCCTAATCCGGTTGACCAGATGTCTTCTATGAGCCAAGTCCCTTCCAAGGCACCTGCAAGCGCGACACCAATCGTGCGCCCCTCGACGGGACTGAGGAACAGTCCCGCCTGCGGCTGCGGCTCGTGTAACAGACCATCGGAGTCCTCCAGCATCCAGACCCCGGGCGTCGTGCGCACCCAAGTGGCCTCCTGATCGGCCGCTGCAGCAGGTGCAGAAACGACCAGAACTGCGAACATCAAGAATGCCATGGGAAACACGCGACTGGTCCGCGCTGACGCCCTTGACATGGTGATTCGGAGATTCACGCATGAGTTAAGCGTCTTGGGTCGTCGTGTTTGTCATGATTGGTTCTCGCTGTGCCCATCAGCAGCTAGGTCCGACCACCAACTCATCATCGGCACGAACAGCGCCATACCCACAATCCCACCGACGAGCCAAACCAGAGGGTTCTCCAGTAGACCTAGGAAGTCCTCACCCCATAGCCCAAGGAGAAGCCCTTCCATCCCGAACCTGATCCCACGGCCAAACAGACCTGCTGCTACGAACAGCCTGAGGTCCATCCTGCCGGCTCCCGCAGCCCAAGCGAAGGCCTTGTAGGGTATCGGAGAGACCGCGGCTAGGAATATGCCGGCAGACCCATACCTGCCTATCAGGACGTCTAGCCTGGCTTTGGTGGCATCGCTGGCGAAGCGCTCCAGTATCGGCCTACCGGCATAGGCACCGATTCCATATCCGACTACTGCGCCCATTACACTCGTTACAGTAGCAACAAAAACGATGGTCAGGATATCTAGAGAACTATCGGCACCGAGTACCATCGGGATAACCAACAGGTCGGGAGGTGCGGGCTGAAGGGCCGCTTCTGAGGCCGACACGATGGCGAGCCCCAACAGACCGAAGCCCTCTGCCCATTCGATTATCGAGTCGGTGACTCCATTGAACACGCACCTTCGTCCGTCCTTTTCGGGATGAACGTTGCTTCCCGCGGACACCGGCTAGGCACGGAGGCGACCCCTGAAAGCGGGGCCGGCCTACGCCTAGGCATGGCGGCAGGCGAGGTGCTGGACACCGCTGCTCTAATCGCTTGGCCCCTCGAGAGGATGCGTGGCAGTCTAGTAGTCCCTGACCAGAGGGCCGAATTGACCCGGATATCACCCGATAGGGAGATCCTCCTCGATGCAGCGGACCTGGAATGGGCCACACCGGGGCCTGATGCGCTCGCTCGGGCCAGCGACCTCGCAGTCAGCACGGGTGACATGGCTGGACTCTCTCCCGTTGACCTTGAGCTGTTGGCCTTAGCAGTAGAGAGGGTTGCGACTCTGGTAACCGATGACTATCGCCTTCAGAACCTCTGCGAAAGGGGCAGCGTGCCTTGGCTGTCGGTAACGATGGAAGGAGTCAGGGCGCTGTGGACGTGGGAGTTGCGCTGCACCGGATGCGGGGTGGTGCTACCTCCTCCCGAATCGCCCAACCCGAGTCGTGATTTGGGCAATTGCGTCGATTGTGGCTCCAAATTAGGACTCAGGCGAAAGATGGGCTAGTCACTCGCTTTCGCTGGCGGCTTCCTCGCTGACTCCACCCCTATCCATGTCCCTCTCGGCTTCCGAAGGGTTCCTGATCTCACTGACTGCCATCTCGTACTCGCCCTTGGCCAATCCAAGGCTGCGGGCCAACTCGGGTATCTTCTTGGCGCCGAAGAACAGCACCGCGATTCCTATCAGAATTGCCATCTCGGTGGTCCCTACTGCCATGCTATCGGCCTTAGGTGGAAGCGTTCTCGTTCAAATGCTTCGGCTCAGTAATCCCCTAACCGCCAGAAACCGGAGGAAGGAATGCCACCTCGGAAGAATCAGCCAAGGGATCTTTCAGGGATGCTCCTATCTGTCCGTCGATTGCCACTCGGAGACCCGAATTCAAGAATTCTGAGAGCTCAAACCTGTCGATCAACTGCTCGGCCGTGGTCCCAAGCTCGAGGGCAACCTCAATCTCGCGCTCGCCGAGTCTCTCGGCCAAAGGGCCAAAGAACAGCATCCTAATCTTCACGGCCCTGCCTGAGCCAGCCATAGTTGTCCGAGCCCAGCCGCTCCCATCAACCCATCTGCCTCGCAGGGACTATACCGCGAACGCGCCGCGCATGGGCATGGTCGAGATTTCGGCGGTGGTCTTCGACTGCGACGGGGTGCTGACCGACAACGGCTCCTCATGGCAGAACATTCACGACAACTTCGGGACCGAGAATCTTGATACTCTAGAGCGCTTCCTAAATCGCGAGATTAGCGATGACGAGTTCATGGCCGATGACATACGGTTGTGGACCGCTGTCCAACCACGCATACACCGCGATGACATCATGCGATGCTACTCTGGAATTACGCTGATGACGGGGGCACGCGATGTTGTGCGCGAACTGCAGAGCAGGGGGATTTTCGTTGCCATCGTCTCTGCCGGCGTCGATGTCTTCGTCGGAGCCATAGCATCGATGCTTGAGGTGGATGACTGGGTCGCCAACGGCTTCGACTGGGATGAGGAGAGTTGGTTGCGCGGACCCTCGCCCGCTAGGGTCAACTCGCACGAGAAGGGCGTGTTGGTCGAGAAGCTCTCTCGAATTGAGGGGATTGAGGCGCAGGGCATCGTTTCGGTGGGAGATTCCAGCACCGACCTCTCAATGATGATTCCCGGCTCGCGGTTCATTGGCTTCAACCCAGCCCGGCAGAGGGCAGTGGATGCATTCGAGGAGGCAGGGGTCCCGATGGTGAAAGGCAACGACCTGCGTGACATCTGGGTGCACCTGTTCGACGGTGAGGCGTTTCCGGACTCAGGCGAAGGGGATTGAGGCCGTGGCGTGGGTGTGGAGATTCACCACCGTCAGAATGCATGGCTTGGGCTGGAACCCCAACATCCTCTGGTAGTCGGTCTGATCCTGCCAAGTGGAGCTGTGAACCAATGTGGTGCCCTTGTGGTTGCCGACGTAGTGCCCGTGCACATGACCGGTGACGAAGATATCAGGCACCGTGGAGATGACCATGCGATCCTCGGGCTCTGGTGACAGCGGGGTCTTACCACCCCATGACGGGGCCAGGTGCCTGCGTTCCATCATCGCCCTCATCGCCAGTTCCGGCGAGGAGTAGGTGACTGAACGCAACCCCGCCACGAAGTCGTCGATGCTCTTCCCATGGTAAGACAGTACGCGGACGCCGTGTAGGCTGAAGTCGCAGGGGTTGCCGACGAACACGGCGTCTGAATAGTCCTGCTGCACCTCCGGGTCGAGGGCTGGTTGCGGCTCTGCGGGGCGGACCGCGTCATGATTGCCAGGTAGGATCATCACATCGACCCAGTCTGGAAGTCGCTCTAGGAGCCTCGCCAGCTCGCCGTATTGGTTGAATAGGTCCTTGATTGCCAAATGGCGCTCTTGGCCCGGGTAGATTCCGACCCCATCCACTCCATCGCCGCTCAGAACGAAGTACTTCACGGTCCGAGCCAAGGGATCCGTCCTGAACCACTCGATCATCTTCTCCCACTGCGGGGCGAGGAAGGTCTTACTGCCCACGTGGACGTCAGACAGGAAGGCAGCCGAGACGGCCTCGGACTCGCTTGCTGCGGATTTCGAGTGCCTCCCCAGAGGAGGCATGTGGATGTCGCTGACCGAGAAGTACGGGTCCCTGTTGCCAATTACGAAGTGTCCGCTGACGCCAACGACGTCGTCGTTCATCAGGCCATCTATCGAGGGGTGGAACCCGGATGCCCCTGATGGTTCCTTCAACATGCACCTAATCTGCATCGAGTCGTCCTCTATGTCGAACCAGAGGTACCCTCCCTTGGACCACCTGTCAACACTGACCAGTCCGACCAGAGTCACCTCGTAGTCCCGGCTGGAATGCCGCTGCCTGTTGCGCCACGCCTCCGAGATACTGATTGGACGGCGCGGCAGTGCCCTTCCGGCAATCATCATCTGACGTATCTGACTCAGTCTGTCCGAGAAGCACGACCGGATGTCCTGCATCTTACCCTGCGTGGTCGAGCGCCCCGTGATGTCGAAGTGTATCTCAATCTCCGCGTCGACGTCCTTGGCCTGCATCGGGAAATCGTCGAGACTGTAGTGGTCTAGCCCATGGCGACGCACAGGTGGAGCGAGCACCTGGGCTCCGACTGGTGCTAGGGTCCGGCCAATGGCCGAGTGGCTTTCCGGGTCCGGCAGGGTCGCCTGCTCGGACCTTGGCGTGGGAGGGGCTTCGATAACATCGTCGGTCGGAACCAGGGTCAGGATCTCATCCACGGTCCTCTCGCTCAGCATGACCACGTTCGACCTCTGGGCGGCCTCGATTAGGGGCGAGATGTCTGAGAGGCGTTGGATCCTCTCTTGCGCGGCCCTGCCGACTACGAGGAGGCCTGCAGCGGTCAGTTGGCGCTGCATCTCAGCCCATTCGCCATCGGCCATCCTCAGCGGGTGGGCCGGGGCCGCTCATGATGATATCGCCGGAATTTCTCAGTCGGTGCCGTAGGCACCGATTCAGTCGTCCCAGTCTGTGAGTGAGGCGAGGTCAACCTCGGATATCTCCTCGGCCACCGTCTTCTTGCTACTTTGCCAGCCCATGCTGCCCTCCCACTCTTCGTCGGAGGGATCGAAATCGGAGGTATCAACCTCGGAGTCCTCAGTTTGCCTCTCGGATGCTTCGGACTCAGAGATCTGGTTCCCTTCAACCCTATCTAGGGCCTCAAGCGTGAGTCTGAGGGCGAAGGCTGCGAAGGAGCGTTTGTTATCCAGACGGTCATTCTCTCCGTAGTCCATCCGCCTGACTAAGAAGTAATCCTCAGTCACCACTGCCACGTGAACCCGGCCGACCTCCTTGTCTGGCGTGGATCCCCCTGGACCGGCAATTCCGGTTATGCCGATAGCAACGTCTGAGTCCGACTGATAGCGCGCTCCTCTGGCCATCTGAACCGCGACCTCGTGCGAGACGGCCCCGGCCTCGCCCTCATCGAAAGCAGTCTTCTCGACCCCGAGTTCGCGCATCTTGGAGTCGTTGGAGTACACCACCCATCCCTGCTTGAACCACTCGGAGGCGCCTGAGATGTCGGTTATCAGCGAAGCCAGCAACCCGCCCGTGCACGACTCGGCTGTAGATACCGTCCAGCCACGCTTGCGAAGCCGGCGGGTCACCCGGGATGCCAGTCCCGCAGTCTCTTCGACCACGTTCACCGGCCATGGCCGGCACTCTTGAGAGTTTCACTCGGAGAACTGAGGTTCAAGTTGGTGGGCCCGACCGGAATTGAACCGGTGATCTTCGCTTTGTAAGAGCGACGTCATAACCCCTAGACCACGGGCCCCGGGAGGACGAAGAGGCGTTGTGTTCAAATCCCCTCCGGCACAATGGAGGTTCAGAGAGGGTCACGTGGAAGGTATCCAGGACTTAGTCGAACGGCTCAGGGCGGCAGGGGTGCCGGTCGACGAGGGCGTGGCCGAGGCCATGAGGTCGGTAGACCCGCGGGACTTCACCGACCACGACACCGAGTTGTTCCTGATGGACAGGCCGGTACCATTCCTAGTTACGCAAAACGGGGCGGCCAAGACCATCTCGGCCCCGCACATGGTCGCGACTCTGCTGCACCACCTAGAGATCAGGGAGGGGCAGCACGTCCTCCTGCTCGGTTCCAAGGGCGGGTACCTCGCCTCGCTGCTCGATTGCATGCTCGGACCGAATGGAGTTGTGACTGTTATCGAACCTCACCCAGAGGTCTTGTGGCATACTCAAGATAGGCTGGAGGCATATGGTTCGATGGGGCTGCTGAGGGCGTTGCCTCCCGATTCCCTTGAGGGCTGGGCGGACTTCAACAGGCGAGTGGACAGGGTGCTTGTCACCGGAGCCATCAGGATGCTGCCGTCCGAGGTCGAGGCGCTGGTCGAGGACGGGGGCTTCGCTCTCGGACCGTTCGGAGGTCCGGTCCACCAGAGGCTGCTCAAGAAAGAAAGGCAGGGGAATGCGTGGTTCGACACCGATCTCGGGGGTGTGGTCTTCGGGCCGATGGACCTCTCTGAAGCCGAGAGATCTCCCTTGGACCCGCTTTCCCTCGCCGAGCACCTTGAGGACCTTCTAGGCCTGATGGCAGAACTGAATGAGATTGATGATGGGTCGCTCGATAGGTTGGAGGGACTCATTATCGCTCTCAGAGAACTCCCTGCCGATCTGCCCCTGCTGAGCGAGGACTCCAGCGAGGACGAAATTCTGGAGCATCCGGTGATGGAGCTGCTGATGATGGAGATGGAGTGGCTTGGTCCGATGTGGCCTCTGTTCGGCGATTTCCTGTCGGTCGAGATGTCTAGCCCGGGATCTCCTGACGATGATGACGAGGGTATGATTGGGGGTCATGAGGACCTCGTGCCCTAGACGATTAATCGCCCATTGCCGGTTGCGATAGTCTCGACAGGGGTATCGAAATTGGCGGTAGGTGGTCAGACAGGAGGTGCCTAGACGTCTTTGGAGGTAACAGCTCGCCTGACAGCGCTGCCTGAATGACCTCTTCCTTCTCCAGTGAGTCGCGTCCGGAATTCGGCCAGACGGCTAGGGTCACCCTGTCGTCTTCTAGATAGTCGACGAGTACGCACGGCAGGCACAGTAGTTCCATCCTTTCCGCCACCTTGGTCCGATGGTGGCCGTCCAGTATCGTCCCCGTTCTCCCATCGACTAGGAGGGGTTTGGTGTATGCTCTCCATCGAAGTGTCATCTTCTCGAGGTTGTCGACCCTGTGCTCCTCTACCTGCTCATGGGGAAGCAGGGTCTCCAAGGGTACCAACTCGACCTTCACAGGGAGCCGAAGGGCTGTTGGCCAATATGCCTAACGCCCGAAGCAATCATGGCCGAAATGCCGTCGGCGTAACATGGAAGCCGTTGAAGATGGCATCGGAGAGGCCGATAGGCTGGTGCTGGAAGGGCTGCGCTCCGCCGGTGAGGCGTGGATTGTCGGTGGATGGGTCAGGGAGGCACTCTCGAGTCGTCACAAGACGGATATGGACATAGCCACCACATTGCTGCCTAACGAGGTTGAGGAGCTGTTTCCGCGTTCACTCATGGTGGGGGCGAAGTACGGTACGGTCATGGTCAGGCTCGACGAGTCAATCTCAGACGATACGTGGGAGGTCACCACGCTGCGCAGCGAAGGCAGTTACGGCGACGGTAGGAGACCGGATCAGGTCGAATTCGGGCAGAGCATAGAGGACGACTTGGCACGACGGGACTTCACCATCAATGCGATGGCCATCGACTCGAATGGCGATTTGATAGACCCGTTTGACGGTCGTTCCGACCTCAAAGAGAGTGTTCTGCGTGCAGTAGGAGTGGCTGGAGAGAGACTTGGAGAGGACGGTCTTCGGATAATGAGGGCATACAGGTTCCTAGATTCCGCTGATGGTATGCGAGGAATGGAAAGGTCGTTGAGGTCCGCTGTGAAGGACAACCTCGAGATGCTGGACGTAGTCTCACGAGAGAGGATTGGAGTCGAGATGATGAGAATCCTCGGTGGACGGAATCCGGGAGAAGTGGTCTCGCAGATGCTCGAAGACGGCGTCATGGGCCGGGTCATGCCAGAAATCACATGCACCGCCGCGCCATCGTTCTGCGAGGACCCGATGGTCAATCTCGCTCTGCTGTGCAGCGATGAATTATCCGAGGGAGGTGTGCTGGCGGACAATCTGCGAAGCGCCTTGGTTCTAGCCAAGCAGCAGCTGCGTCTGGTATCATTCCTACACGACGCCCGGGACGCCCCCCTGTCTAACGAGATCGGAGGGCTTCGCCGCTTCCGAGCGGCCCTCCCTGCGGAGTGGCAAATCGCTTTCACTGCCTACTCGCTGGGACTGGGCAAGGATACCGAGGAATTCTCCGGGGCCCTAGAGACGCTGAGCCCCCTAATCGCAGGCATCGCACCCCTAGTGGACGGGACAGCACTGGTCGAAGCAACCGGATTGGAACCGGGGCCGAGGATGGGACGTCTGAAGGGGCTGCTGCATCGGATTCAGGTGGAGCGCGACCTCTCGACTTCGGGCGAGGTGCTTTCGGTGCTAGACGAGTTGGACTGGAAAGACTCGGACTACGAGGACTGGTCGGCACTGGGCTGGCCCTAGGGCAACTCGTTCAGCATCTCGATGTACTCGCCCTGGTCGAGAAACTGGTCCTCATCGAACTCGTGTGGCTGCACGATTACGCACCAACCGTCCCCGTAGGCGTCATCGTTAAGCAGATCGGGGTTGTCCTCGACCTCTCCGTTCAGCTCCAATATCTTGCAGGGGAACGGGGCGTTGATCAGTAGGGTCTCTATCTCCCCTTCGAAGCTGGTCGTCAAGGTAATCAGCAGGTCCTCAACACCGACCTCGTCGCCACTACCCATGATTCTGAGGGTATCATCATCCGTGTCGTCGGCATCTGACTCGCCCTTGAACTCGCTGTCGTCCTCGGGTCGTGTGAGTACAACCCTGATGATTTCACCATACTCTGCACGGACGAACTCGCTGATTCCGACCTTCACCGATTCCGCCTTGTCGTCTAAGGCCTGGAGCCATAGGTGCTCGAGCGTATACTTGCGATCATGGGCTATGCTGAACTCCGAATAGTCGCCGTCTACCATGTTATACCGAACCGCGCGCTCAGATGTTCAATTTGAACTATTCGACTCAGACACCATGCGGATGACCACGAGATATTAACAAAGAAACACGCCTCGGTCGCACGGGGAGAGCCATGGATTTCAGCGAGACCGGGGAACAGGGGATGATTCGCGAAATGGTGCGGGATTTCGCCGAGAGTGTGCTCGCCCCGACCTGCTTGGAGCGCGACAGGGCGCAGCAACCCCCTCTCGATGAGTGGGCGACGTTCTGCGAGCAGTCCGGATTGCAGGGCATCACGATTCCCGAGAATTATGGAGGCAGTCCCGTCGACGACGTCTCCGAGGCCATAATCGTCGAGGAGCTCGCCCGTGTCGACCCCTCGTTCTCGGTGATGTTTTGCGTCCACGTCGGACTGTGCTCGAAGACCATAGCGCTGAACGGCAACGAGCAGCAGAAGCAGGAGTACTTGCCAAGGCTGGCCGGGAGCGAGATAGGCGCGTATTCTCTGTCCGAGGCAGGTGCGGGAACCGACGCCGCCGCACTCGGCTGCAAGGCTAAGCTCAGCGATGACGGTAGCCACTACGTCCTCAATGGCGAGAAGATGTGGGTGACCAACGGCGCGAGCGCAGATATCTACGTGCTTTTCGCCAAGGACGTCGACCATCCGGAGTACGGTCAAAAGAAACATGGTGGGACCACTGCGTTCATCGTCGAGAGGGGGTTCAAGGGGTTCTCCGTGGGCAAGAAGGAGGACAAACTCGGAATCCGCTCAAGCGACACCTGCTCCCTGCTGCTTGAGGACTGCAAAGTCCCGGTGGAAAACGTTCTGGGGGGCTCCGGGGAGGGTTTTCCAATAGCCATGAACGCACTGGACAATTCGAGGATAGGGATCGCCGCCCAGGCTCTGGGCATCTCTCAGGGTGCATACGAGTCGGCACTGAACTACGCACACGAGCGAATCGCCTTCGGGAAGCCTATCGCACACCACCAGAGCATCGGTAACTATCTCGCCGACATGGCCACCCGAACCGAAGCGGCGAGGATGATGGTCTACAAGGCGGCCTGGGCCAAGCAGAGGCACTACGAGGATGGGGCTCCCAGACACACCAAGGAGGCGAGCATGGCCAAACTGTTCGCCGGCGATACCGCAATGTGGGTGTCCGAGAGGGCTGTGCAGGTCTTAGGAGGGTACGGCTATACCACCGACTTCCCCGTCGAGCGCTTCTTCCGCGATGCCAAGATAACACAGATCTACGAAGGCACCCAAGAGGTTCAGAGGATCGTCATCAACCGCTCGATATCGCCAGAGTAGTGGTCGCATGACAGTATTCCCCATCGAGGAGGTGCGCTCGAGGTTTCCTGGACTGCGTCGCGAGGTCAACGGGCAACGGGCCGTATTCTTCGACGGACCGGGAGGCAGTCAGTCACCCGAATCGGTGGGAGATGCGGTCAAGAACTACCTGATGCACCAGAATGCGAACACCGGGATGTCGTTCGCGACCTCAGTTGAGACGGATGCCTTGATCGAGGACACCATGAGGGCGTGCGCCGACTTAGTCGGCTGCGATGACCACAGGGAGATAGTGTTCGGACAGAACATGACCAGTCTGACAATCCAGCTTGCGAGCGCCCTCGGTCGGACTTGGGGCCCTAGCGATGAGGTCGTCGTCACGCGCCTCGACCACGATGCCAACGTCCGCCCGTGGATACTTGCCGCGGAGTGGTCGCAAGCCACTGTGAGGTTCGTGGACATCAACCCCGATGACTGCACCCACGATGCCGAGTCCCTAGATGAATCGATCAACGAGAACACGGTACTGGTTGCTGTGGGGGCGGCATCGAACCTGTCTGGCACGATCAACGACGTGGCCGGTATATGCAAGAAGGCACACGAAGTCGGTGCGGAGGTGTTTGTGGATGCTGTCCACTATGCCCCGCACTCGCTCGTGGACGTCAAACAGACCGGGTGCGACTATCTGGCCTGCTCCTCGTACAAGTTCTTCGGGACCCATCAGGGTATACTGTGGGGTAGAGCCGGTAGGCTGGCCAATCTGCCTGTGACCAAGCTGCGGGTTTCCACCGAGGAGATTCCGTTCAGATGGATGACGGGCACCCAGAGCCACGAGTCCATGGCGGGCACTCTGGCTGCAATAGAGCACCTGGCCTGGATTGGAAGAGCTGTTTCTGGGGAGGATCTGAACCGTCGGGAGGCGTTAGGAGCCGCCTTCTCGGCGATTGAACTCTACGAACGCGACCTGTGCTGGCGAATAATCGAGGGACTGCAATCAATCAAAGGAATCGAGATATGGGGGATTACGGACCCTTATCGCTCCTCGGAGAGGGCTCCGACAGTATCTTTCACCCACGATTCGATGAGTGCTAGGCAGATTGCCGATGCCCTAGCCGAGCGAGGCATATTCGTCTGGGCCGGGAACTTCTACGCCCTAGAACTCAGCGAGGCGCTTGGGCTGGAGCCTGAGGGTGTACTCCGAGTAGGTGTACTGCACTACAACACAATGGAAGAGGTCGACAGGTTCCTCAGCGAGCTCTCCAGAATTCTTCCAGATTAGGCTACTCAACCCATCGATACTCGCGCTGGCCCTCGAGATTACCCTCAGCACCGATGCTGACTAGAGCGAACTCGTCGCTGGGCTTGACCACGGAGCGCTTGCGAGAGCCTTTGTGCAAGGCCTCGTAGACGGTCTTGTTGATTGGATGGCGACCGGACAGGCGCTCGAACAGGTGGAACCTTGAGGCAATCTCGCGCCACTCGGGCTGGACGACTCCCTCGAAGACCTTGGCCTTGGCGCCCGAGCCGTAGCCGCAGAGTCCGACCATCTCGCCGGACATGTCGATATTCTCGATGTAGTCGGACTCCATCGCAGACATCAGCGCGAGGAAGATAGAGCCAGTGTACTGATTGCCAATCAAGCTCGATGCACGGGTGGTCTTCTCGATTCTCTCGTCGACGAACTTCTGGAATGCGTCCGTTTTGGATATCAGTCTACGATAGCCGTCGTTGGCTCGCTCGAACTCCTCGATACCCTCAGGAGTGTCGGGGAAATCCCCGGGCATTGGCTCTGGGCCAATTTGCTCGACTATCTCGGCCCACATCGGCATGTGTCTCCTGTCATGACGGAAGACGTCTGGGAACATCCTCTTGCCTTGGAAAGCATACGGCAGGTGGACGATGATTCGGCTCCACTGATTGGTCAGAATCTCGTCGTTTTCAGGGTCGTATCGGCCTTCTCGAATCGCCTTCTCACGGAAGTTGATGAACGCCTGCTTGACTGACTCTGAGTAGCAGCGGTTGGAGAACTGGCCGTCGAAGACAGGGGTGTCCTTGTGAATCTGCAGCATCGGGCTCTCGAACATGACGTCGTCCTTCTTCGAGGAGCGTGGCAGGTGCTTGAGAATGCGCTCTGCGAGCCCCTCCCTGACCTTCTCGCCACTCTCACGAGCTAGTTCTAGGACGTTCTCCACGATTGTCCTAGTGTCGACCTCGCGCCGTGGTTTGAAGAAATCGTGGACGGGCATGGTCGAGACGCCCCATATGTCAGGTATCTCGAGCAATCTGGGGTTGTGGCGAATCAAAATCGCCCCGCCACCTGCGCCCTGTGTGTACTCACCGGACGAGCCTATGTCATACTTGGCGTTGTCAGCGAACACTACTATTCCCATCCTGTCCTTCTCCTCGCCACCCCTAGCGACCCAGTCAAGTGTGTTGTGCATGGCATCGACGGCACCTATGCAGGCGAAGGTCAGATCCACCACGTCGCAGTTGCGGAAGCAGTCCTTGCCGTGAATGGGTGAATAGCGCTGCTCGAGCATGTCCATGATGTACGTCGCGGTCGGCTTGGAACCATCTAGGGCAGATTCGGTCCCTAGGTATACCCTGCCAATCGAGGAGGGAGCGATTCCGTTGCGGTCGAGCAACCTGCGGACCGCGTTCGCCCCCATCGTCGCGGTGTCCTCGTGGACGTCGGGAATCGCCATCGCAGCCAGTCCGAGGCCGCGATTCAGCTTGCCAAAATCGGCCCCTCTCAGCTTGGCGAAGTCCTCCATGTCGAAATACAGGCGAGGGAAGTGAATTGCGATGTCGTCGATGCCAACCGATGCCATAGGCCTTACTCTCAGGCCCGCGCGGGCGAGCGCGGGTTATGAGTCCTCGCCCTGCGTAATAACCGCGAAAACCGATAGTAACCGTACTACTGCGAGTCCGTTAGGCGGTTTATTGCTTCAAGTAACTCCGGTTTCTCTGAGAAGTGCTGCGAAATCGGAGCGAGGACCTCCGCAAGTCCGTCTGCTACCGCCATCTTGGCGTCCAGGGGATGTATCGAGCCACCCGAGACGGCGTCGATGAAGTCCTGTATATCCTCCCATACGGAGGGCTCTCCGTACTTGGGATCTGGAGTCACTGTAATCGATTCAAGCTTTGGCAGCACGATGAATTGGGCAATCTCGAAAATCGGGGACGAGGGGTTGCCGACCTCGAGGAACGCGCCCTTCAACTTGGTCCTCAGCGAGTCGTGGTTGTCATCGAGCAGGATGGAGTTGCCCGGGTCGGACTTGGACATCTTATGATCGAACGAGTCCATCCTCCCGCCCTTCCCCTTCAGCCCGGACATCATCGGAGTGTGGATGCAGGTGGCCTTGGTCCAGCCGTACCTGTCCGCGACCTCTCGCATGTACATGTGCGCCTTACGCTGGTCCATCCCGCCAAATGCGATGTCGACCTCCAACTCAAAGATGTCAGCAGCCTGCAGAGCCGGGTAGTAGAACGCCGCGAGGTCGTGGTCCGAGGAGTCTTCGTCACGACCCATGATACTGAATGTCCTACGGACCCTAGAGAGGCTCATGTTCTTCGAGCACCTCAGCACCCTCTCCCAGTACTTCCCTGAGTCCATCAGCTCCGATGCACTGAGGAACCTCAGTTGGCCGGCCCCTTCCCCCTCCGGGGGGTTGTTTAGTAGGGCCCTGAATGTCTCAGTCAGGTACTCCCCAGCAATCGCTATCTTGGCCATGTCTCGATCAAACTTGTCGTTGACCCAAGCATGCCAGTCGGCGAGCAGGATGATCACGTTCACGCCCTCATCGAGCATGTCACGGATGGCGTCTGCCAGCAGCATGTAGGCAACATGGGCTTTGCCACTGGGCTCGAGTCCGATGTAAGCGACCAGTTGGTCGTCACCAGAGTGCGTAGGGCCTCCGGATATCACCGAGGCGACGTGTTCCACTCCTACGACCTCGTCGCAACCGGAGAACATGCGGGAGATGCGCGAGCGCCCCTCCTCACCCAGTGACGAGAGGGGGTCCTTGTCGCTCATCCAATCTCACTCCAGCAGTTTGCCCAGTTTCTCAGCGCGTCCGGCGGCCTTCGTGTTGTCGCCCTGTTCCAGTGCGCTCTCGATTTCCTCAATCATAGACTCTGCCTGCGCCGTGACTTCCGAGGAGGTGTTTTTCGACAGTGACATGAAGTGCCGTGCAGCAGAGATTGCTGACTTCGCCTTACTGGCCTTCTTCGCCCATTCCTTCGCCTTGTCACCCCTCTGCTTGGAGTTGTAGCCGGTTGCCGCGTCGAGGAAGGAGGTCCACCTCCTGCGTGCTTCCATAGCGGATCTCATAGCCTCCTCGTCATCGAAATCAGGGGGCACGTTGGTCACGTCCACCAACAATGCTCCATGCTCGTTGTACTCGGCCGATATCGAAGTCATGATGCCGTGCGAGCCGGTGAACGAATTGTCCCCAGCGTCCTCCACCGCGTCGAAGTAATCCCGGGCCAGCACCGCCAATCCTCCTTGTGAAGTAATCTGCTTGACCAAGCCGCGCTTTACATCGAATCTCTCCATGGCCGAGCGCTGGCTGGACCCTTCTTGAATGCTGTTACCCCGTAGGCCCCACGGGGGCTAGGTCGAACGGGCTAAACCGGCATCGCCCGTCGGCCGAGCATGGGGCGAGCCAGTAGCAGCACACTAGCGGCGCTGTTCGCATTGATGATGCTAGCACCTGTTGCAAGCGCTGGATCGGCGGTGGGGCTGTACGAAAAAATCAGCCTGTCCGATCAGGATCTAGGTCTGACCGGGGCCTCTGTGGATCCCCTTGGGGAATGGGCGATAGTGTTCGGGGCCGAATCATATCTCGAGCTGGTTAGCACCTCTGACCCCGAAGACAGGGTAGAACTGGTCTGGAACGGCGAGGAGGAGCTTGTATACGGGGACTTCCACCCAGGGGGCCAGACCGCGCTAATCGTGGGCAGCGGGGGGCAGGTGCTCAGGTACGCCCGCAGCGACCACTCGGTGACAGATGCGGGAGGGGACCTAGAGTTCGGCCAGGTCAGCCTTACCTCAGTGACATGGAACTCAGGGGGTTCGTGGGCATACGTCGGGGGAATGGACGGCTGGCTGTGGAGAATGCGGGCCGCTGCTGACGGTGGTGCCGAGGTGCACCCCATTCAGGGCCGGGGCAGCAGTGACATCACTGGGATGGATTGCCATCCCTCGGTCATGGCCTGCGTGGTCACCAGCCTAGTCGATGGTATCGGAGTCATCGACAGGGACCACAACCTGCACTGGCTGGGCGGCGTCGGGCATCCGTGGTCCGACGTGGTCTGCCCGACCACCGAGTCAGCGATTTGCGTGGCGGTCTCGCACGACAGGACCATCGCCACAGTGACGCTGGACGCGGAACTCGCTGCGACGTCCGAGGTCAGCCTAGTGCAAGTCACCGGGACCGAGGGATACTTCACCGGAATCTCCCGGCAGAGCGGTGACCGCTCCCTAATCATGGTGGCACCATTCAGCCTGATTGAGCATGACCTGAGTCTCAACTCGTCCTACCCGTGGCTGGATAATTCGGACGTAGTGGAATATGACGCAGGAGTCTCGAACAGTCGGATAGTTGCGACCTGGGGGACTGACAGAGACAGCGGCTGGATTCTGACCGACAGGGGCGATATGGTGCGCTACCACCCGCCTCTCTCCAACTCGCTGGGAGGGGTTTTGGAGGTGTGGGTTCTGATTGCCATCCCAGCTGTTACCATATTGGTGATACTCAGCTTCGCTCTTGGCCTCTCCCCAGGGCTGCAGCAGCGGTTCACCCTGAGGTTCGGCACTGCGGAAGAGAAGCGTGCGGCACGCCGCGAGGCCCGTAGAAGAAAGGGGAGATAGTCGAGCAACGTTCATTTGCGCCGCACCGTCGCGCAGTGACGGGGAAGATGGCGTACGAGGCTCTGGACTTCTACGATATCGATTCGCTGCTGAGCGACGAGGAACGCATGGTTCGCGACATGGTTCGCGACTGGGTCGACGAGAAGGTGATTCCGAACATAGAGGAGGCGTGCCGGGACGGTGTGTTCCCCGACGAGTGGCGAGTCGACCTCGGGGAGATGGGGATTCTTGGGGCGCCTCTGAAGGGGTATGGGTGCCCCGGGCTCTCTTACATCGCCTACGGGCTAATCTGTCAGGAGCTGGAGCGAGGTGATAGTGGCGTGCGATCATTCGCGAGCGTTCAGGGTTCCTTGGCGATGTACCCGATATGGGACTTCGGAAGCGAGGAGCAGAAGAACCACTACCTCCCAAGGATGGCTACTGGGGAGTGGGTAGGGTGCTTCGGCCTGACCGAACCCGACTACGGCTCAAATCCTGGTGATATGATTACCCGCGCCGAGGACAAGGGCGACCACTACCTGCTCAACGGCGCTAAGATGTGGATAACCAACGGTACCATCGCTGACCTAGCGGTCGTCTGGGCCAAGCTCGACGGCGTGATTCGTGGCTTCATCGTCGAGAAGGGCGACCCCGGATTCACGGCTCCGGAGATGACGGGTAAGCACTCCCTCAAGGCCAGCGTGACCAGCGAGTTGGTGTTTCAGGACTGCAGGATTCCGAAGGACAGGATCCTGCCTGACGTAAAGGGCCTGAAGGGACCCTTCAGTTGCCTCAACAACGCCCGCTTCGGGATTTCTTGGGGGGCTGTCGGGGCCGCTCAGTCATGCTTCAACTCTGCCAAGGAGTACGCTCTGAGCAGGATACAGTTTGACCACCCGATAGCCTCATTCCAACTGGTGCAGAACAAGCTGGCATGGATGCTGAGAGAGATAACTAAGGCACAGCTGCTGGCGTACCACCTCGGACAGAAGAAGGACGACGGGACCTGGATTCCGGAGCACATCTCGCTTGCCAAGATGAACAACGTTGACATCGCGCTGGAGATTGCTCGTATGGCTCGTGACATCCACGGTGCTAACGGAATCCTCGACGAGTATCCTGTGATGCGTCACATGGCCAACCTCGAGTCAGTCAAGACTTACGAGGGGACCCATGACATTCACAACCTAATCCTCGGTCGGCACATAACCGGGATACAGGCATTCACAAGGGAGTTCACGGAATAGGTCGCGGTGTTTCCCACCTACGGTGGGAATGCCGAAAATTCATAGAGGAGGCTTTAGTCGCCGTAGCGCTGGTGACGAGATGACGATAGCCGTTCTACTCAAGCAGGTCCCCGACACCACGTCCAAAATAAGCGTCTCAGGGGGCAGGGTCGACGAGTCGGCGGTGAGCAAGTGGTCGATGAGCCCCTACGACGAGTACGCGCTCGAGTCAGCGCTCCAACTGAAGGAGAGCGGTGGAGGGGATGTCGTTGCAATCACCTGCGGGCCGGCAAGGGCCGCAAAGATGCTGACTGATGCTGCAGCCGTAGGTGCCGACTCCCTGCTCCACGTCCTCGTAGAGGATCTCAACGCCCTAGACAGTACCCAAGTCCAGGCAATTCTGGCTGCCGCGGTCTCGCACTGCAGTGCCCAAGTCGTGTTCTGCGGCAAGCAGGCCGCGGACACCAACGCCGGCTCGACAGGTCCAGGGGTGGCCCACCTGATGGGCGCCTCATGCGTCACCATGGTTTCCGAGGTGGCTTCCGAAGGTGATTCTTTTACTGCCATGCGAGCCAGCTCCGGGGGCGACCAACGGGTCGCTGTCTCGGCCCCATGCTTATTCGCTTTCGACAAGGGTACCACCGAATTGCGCAGGCCTAATGTCCGGGGCATCATGATGGCCAAGAAGAAGGTCGCAGAGACTCTGGGGGCGAGCGATCTGGGAGTCGACACGTCGGCTTCGTCTGTCTCCGTCGACAGTCACTCACCGCCGCCCGAAAAGCCGCCCGGACAGCGGTTTGAAGGCGTTGATTCGGTGGCAGTCGTAGTCAGCAAGCTGCGTGACGAGGCGAACGTAATCTGAGGTGAGTAGATGGACGTCACGGTGATAGCAGAGTCCTCCGAGAACGGATTGCACCCCGTTACAGCCCAGCTCGTCGGGGCCGCCGTGGCCATAGGTGGTGCCCCCACAGTGCTATGCGCCGGAGGTTGGGGTGTCGAGGATGCGGTTTCGATCTCTGGGGTCGCCAAGGTAATTTCGGTTGTCGGGGACTGCTTCGGCAGTTTCGACGGCGGCGCCTGGGCCGAGGCCCTGAGCTCGGCGTCTGGAGGCGATGTGATCATCGCAGCCGCGACCCCGGCAGGGCGTGAGATAGCGGCTACAATAGCAGCGATACGGGGCATCCCCATCGTGCAGGACGTGACTGGGCTGGCGCCCGGGATATCGGTGACCCGCCCAATCTACTCTGGCAAGGCGATTGAGTCCTCAACCGTGGGTACACCATGTGCCATCACTGTGCGAGCCAATGCGTTCGATGCTGCAGGCGAGGACGGTTCGGCCGAGGTCAGCACGGTGAACCAGAGCGCTGACGTGGCCGTGGCCGTTAGAGAAGCCATCGCGAAGGCCAGTGAGAGACTGGACGTCGCGGAGGCCGACATCATAATCTCTGGCGGGAGGGGGATGGGTGACCCCGCGAACTTCTCACACTTGGAGGAGATTGCGGATATCATCGGAGCCGCGGTAGGTGCCAGCAGGGCTGCGGTCGACACCTGGGACGAGATACCCCACGGTATGCAGGTCGGTCAGACCGGGAAGACAGTCACCCCGAGCCTCTACATCGCCGTCGGTATCAGCGGCGCAATACAGCATCTGGCTGGCATGAGGACGAGCAAGTACATCGTCGCCATAAACAAGGACCCAGATGCCCCAATATTCGGGGTGGCTGACTACGGCATCGTGGCCACTTGGGAGGATGCTTTGCCCGCCCTCAAGGCGGAGTTAGGCAAGCTCTGATCACCTGATCCTCACAGTGATAGTCGAACTGCTCGAGGCAGCCCTGTCATCGGTCACGGTGAGATAGAACACGTGTACCCCGGCGGACAGCCTTACTCGAACCTGAGGGGCGTCTCCGATGACTCTCCCGGCACCGTCCGCCCAAGACCATCCCACGATGCTGCCATCGGGGTCGTAGGAGCGCGTGCCGTCTAGCAGGGCCGTGGCCTTGCCCTCGTCATCGGCGTCCAGCGTCACGTCCTCTCCTGCGTCCGCCACCGGAGGTAGGTTGATCGCGCGTGCCGAGGCTGATAGGTCGTCAAGCAGGTCCACTTCGACCACGGGCTCACCAATCTCGATCTCGGCCTCTTCGTGCAGCGTACCGAGGATGCTCTCTGCCTCATGGTGCGTGGATGGTCTCTGCTCAACCTGCCTGATCTCGTCCTCCGACAGGGCGCCCGAGTGCCCCTCCGAGTCTGCGGCGGCCTCCTCCTCAATCGGCAGATCGTCGTGCCTAGGCGGAGAGTCGGGGTCGATGATGACTAGAGGAGCGGGGCTGCCACCCTTCCTATCATCGCCCATGAGGGCTGCCCTCTCGCCTAGATCGAGGACGTGTTCCACGACCCCGATATGCTCGTAGTGCCATACCACCTCTCCCCCGGGAGTGATTCGGAAAACGTCGAACCAAGAGGCTACGAGAATATCCGGGCCCCACTGGACTATCTCCGACACCTGGTAGTCCAGTTGGGCGATTGGGCTGTGGTCGAGCTCGCCGATCTCGAATGACAGGATGCTGCCGTCGAAGCCGCCCACTATGGCACCTGACTCGGTCGGTAGCAGCGACGTGGCCACGGAGGGCAGTTCCGAGACATTCAGCAGCCCTGCTCCGGGGTGCCAGCATTCCAGCCTGTTCTCAAGCCTGTCGTCGACGGTCATCCCGAGGGAGTTACGGGCCGCCAGTAGAGTTCCGTCGGGACGGAAGGCCAGACATGACACAGTCTCCACGTCGTCCTCGGCTGCGGGAGAGTCATGCAGCACCGCGAGATCCGGGGCCAGCAGTAGCAATCTGCCATCCTCCAGCGCTGCCGCGCAGACTCCCTCGGGAGAACATGCGAGGAGCGTGACATGTCCGAACTCCGCTTGCGCGGCCTCGCTCCCGTCGTCGGCTATGGCGATCAGTCTCCCCGAGCTGTCTGCGGCCACCACTCCGTATGACGACGTCGCCAGCGTCTCGCACCCCGATTCGAGCGGGTGCTCCCACAGGGGCTGGTTGTGGAACGCGCGCGCGCCACCGATGCTGCTGCCGGTGACCAAGGAGTCCCCCAAGCTAGCGACTGCGACGGTGCGGCTGCCCAGAAAAACCGAGTCGATGACACTCCCATCGCAGCCGTAGACCCGGACCTCGCCGGAGTCGAAGCCTGCGGCGAAGTTGCCGTCATCGAGAGTGCAGGCGCACCTTGCTACCTCATCTAACTCGATTACTGACAACTCGTCAATGACTCCTACCACGCTCTCCTGAGCGTTCTCGGCGACTTCAGTCTGCCGCGTCCGCGTGCTCGGCGAGAGCCTCGCTCTTGGCCGCATCGCTGCGTGAGTCCTCGACCTTCGCTAGGTACTCCTCAGTTATCCCGCCCGTCACGTACACTCCGTCGAAGCAGGAACAGTCGAATCTCGCCAAGCCGTCGTTGCCCGCACCGAGACAGGCATCTACGAGGTCGGGCAACTCCTGATAGACCAGCCAATCAGCGCCGATGGCCTCCCGTATCTCGTCGATCGTCCTGCCGTGGGCGACATACTCTTCGCGCGCCGGCATGTCAATGCCGTACACGTTCGGATGCACTATGGGCGGTGCCGAGGAGGCGAAGTATACACGCTTAGCTCCGGCCTGCTTTGCCATCTCGACGATTCTCCTTGAGGTGTTTCCCCTGACTATACTGTCGTCGACTATCATCACTGTCTTGCCTGCGAACTCTCCCTCTATCGTGTTGAGTTTCTTCTTCACCGAGTCCTTCCTGATGGACTGACCTGGCATGATGAACGTTCTGCCGATGTAGCGGTTCTTGACAAAGCCCTCACGGAACGGAACCCCCATCTCGTTGGCCATCTCCATGGCGGCTATTCTACCGCTGTCGGGAACAGGAATCACCGCATCTATGTCATGAACGGGGCACTCCTTGAGGGCCCTTCTAGCTAGGGCAGCCCCCATCCTCAACCTCGCCTCGTGCACCGATATCCCGTCGAGGGTAGAGTCGGGGCGGGCGAAGTAGACGTGCTCGAAGATGCAGGGGGTGTGAATCGGCTCCGAGTGGCAGACTCTGGAGTGGAAGGAGCCATCCATCCTCGCAATCACCGCCTCACCGGGAGCAATGTCGCGATCCGTCTCGAACCCTAGGGCTGCGCAGGCCACGCTCTCGGATGCGAACAGACGCTCGGTGAATCCGTCGATGTCGTTCCTGCCCATGAAAAGCGGCCTGATTCCATTTGGGTCACGGAAGGCCACCAACCCCCATCCAGTAATCATGGTGACCACACTGTAACTGCCCTCTGCTCTCAGGTGCGTGCGCTCTACAGCGCGGAAGACGTCGTCCTCGGTGAGGGCTTCCATACCTCCCGGGCGGCCGTTCACCGAGCGCTGAATCTCGGCGGCAAACAGATTCAGCAGAGCCTCAGAGTCGGAACTGGTGTTAATCCTCCTGTGGTCGTACTCCAACAGGCTGTTGATGATGTCGGAGGTGTTGTTCAGATTACCGTTGTGAGCCAAACTGACTCCGAACGGTGTGTTGGTGTAGAACGGCTGGGCCTCGGCCGCTGAGTTGGAGCCAGCAGTGGGGTAGCGCACGTGCCCGATCCCCATCGACCCGGTGAGTTTGGACATGTGCTTGGCCCTGAAGACGTCCCTAACCAGCCCATTGGCCCTCCGATGCGAGATGTTGTCAGAATCACTGGTCACTATTCCAGCGGCATCCTGCCCGCGGTGCTGCAGAACGAGCATGCCGTCGTAGATGCAGCCTGCGACCTGGGAGTCCGGGTGCCCCAAGATCCCGATGATACCGCACATCGGATACCGTTCGGCCCTAGCAGTGAGGGACTTAGCCCTTTCCGGCTCACTTACGGGCGCCCATCGACCTAGAGCGCTTGTTCCACTGGTACTTGCGAATCCTAGCGGTGGCCCCGTAGCCGCAGTGGGCACAGACGCTCTTGGTCTTGTGGTAAGAGTGCCTGCCACAGCGCCGGCAACGGATGTGTGTGGACTTCTGGCGTTTGCCCATGCTCGGAGTTCCCTTCGACATCGCCACCACCTAGGACAGCGCGGCGACCGAAGGGGGTGTTATGAGAGTTGCCCAAGGGAAACGACTCACTCGGAGCCTGACTCTGACTCCAGTAGGGCCAATAGTGGATCTTCTGGACGTTTTCGCAGTGAGGCCTCAAGAAGCAGGGCAGTGAGGACTAGGAAGGCAATAGGGAGCAGTCCAATCATGGCAAATACACCCTCGGACATGGCCGTCCTTAGAGCGAGGATGTCGACTGCGGTGCCATCGGTCCATGCGAGCATGTAGGTGCAGGACAGCATGACCAACAAGGCACCCAGCACCGGGATGATGGGGCGGTGGTAGGGGTTCATGGTGCCGATCATGGCGAGGACTACGAACAAGGAGGTCAGCGCGGCCGAGCCCGCGAAGGCCGTCGCCATCGAGTCGATTTCAGGGCTCATCGTCCACCCCCAAATGCCTCCTTAGGACACTCGCCACATACTTCATCTCCCTCTCGTCCAACCCCTCGGTCTCGGGCTCTTGAGGAGTCATCCTCTCTGCTGTGCGAACGCAAAGGACGAAGACCGCCAGAGACAGGAGGATTCCGATAAGTGAGCCTCCCGCGCTGAGCGCGTCTGTGAGGCTCGGACTCGAGGTCGAGTAGTACTGGAGCCATCCCGCGACTATCAGTACCCAACCTGCCAGCAGCGGAAGCGGGCGTGACTTCCAGTACAGCGGGGCCCCCGACAGCACCAACCTAGTACCTAGCAGCGCCGGAATCGTCCAGAAGGCTGCGTCCACCGCTGCAGAAACCACCTCCAACTCGGGATGAGGGGGCTGTTCGACGTGAATCAGCATTACAGCCAATCCCAGCAGTGCAATCGGAGTGCCAAAGGGGTGCCTTCTGAATGCGGGGCCGGTCCTGTGCATGCTGATGCCGATGACGGCGATACTTAGGCCGAGCCAGACCTGAGCGGCCCACAGGGACATGGTCTGGTGCGTGTTGGGCCATTACATCGTATTTGTGCAGTCGGCCCGTACCGGACGTTCCTGCTACGCAGGAGTCTCGATAGAGTTCATAAACGGGTCATCGGTGGCCGCGCTGTCGCAAGGCGTGAGGTAGGGACATGGTGAAGATGCCAAGGACGGTGAAGCGCTACAGCCCCGCGGCTGGTAAGCACACCGAGCACACGGTCGAGCGCGTCAAGAAGCGACGTGCTAGCGAGCTGAAGTGGGGGCAGCGCCGCTTCCGTCGAGTTACCTCTGGGTACCGTGGTTTCCCACGACCGAAGCCATCGGGGGAGAAGCCGACCAAGCGCGTCAACCTGATCTACCGGTGCCAGGAGACCGGAAAGGCACACTCTCCTTCCGGGAAGCGCGCCAGGAAGTTCGAGTTGGTCGACAAATGATTGAGGCGAGATGATGGCTGGTAGGTTCCTTCGTGTTAACTGCCGGGACTGCGGTAACGAGGCCATTATCTTCGAGAGGGCGTCAACCTCAATCGCCTGCTCAATCTGCGGAGCCACACTAGCTCGACCCGCAGGTGGCAGGGCGGACCTGACAGGCAGCGACATCATAGATGCCCTCGAGTGAAGGGGGCGTTCCAGATGAGTTCCAACGAATGGCCGGAAGAAGGCGAACTGCTAATCTGCACGGTCAGGAGCGTCAAGGAGAACGGTGCCTACCTCAACCTTGAGGGATACGAAGGCAGGACCGGTTTCGTATTCATTGGTGAGGTCGCCTCGGGTTGGGTCAAAAACATTGGGACCCACCTCAGGGAGGGTCAGCGCGTGGTCGCTAAGGCAATTCAGGTTAAGCGCGACAAGGAGCGCATCGAACTCTCAATCAAATCCGTCTCCGAGGAGCGTAGGAGAGACACCTTGCAGGCTTGGAAGAACCGCAAGCGCGCCAGACAGATCATGCGTGTCGCGGCCGAGAGGGTCGGCTGGGACGAGAACAGGACTAACGAGGTCTGTGACGAGATGCGCGAGATCTTCGGGACGCTCTACGGGGCCCTCGAGGAGTGCGCCATGAGCGAGACAGCCCTGAGCGAGTCGGGATTCACGGGAGATTGGATGACAGTGGTCACTGAACTGGCCGTCGAGAACATCGTTCCTCCCTACGTGGAGATTCGCGGCGAGTTCGACCTGCAGGTCTGGGGCCCTGAGGGAGTGACTGCGATTAAGGAGGGGCTGCTGGCCGCGGAGGCCTGCGCAGAAGGGCTCGAAGAGGTCTCCCTGACTTGTCATTACGACGGGGCGCCTCACTACCGCGTAGACATCCGCGCACCGGACTACCAGGCTGCCGAATCGGTGTGGGAAGCCGCGCAGGAGGCGGTCTCGCGGCGCATGTCCTCGGTCGAGGGCTCAATCTCCGCCGAACGCCTCTGACGGTACCTATCGAGCCGTAGGCTTCATTGACCCTTCCTAGCGGAAGCAGGCCGGGGATGAGATGGTACGCACCAGATTGCAGCGCTGCAGTTCTTGTGGCGAGTACGGCTTGGCTACCAGATGCAAGGAGTGCGGAGGAGCGATGGTTGCCGTGTCCCCGATGAAATACTCGCCAGAGGACGCTCAAGGAGCGAGGCGTAGGAAGAGGCTCGATGTGGGCAGCGAGGAATGGCTCACATCCCTTCCCACGCCCAGAGACGACGGGGGCGAGGAGGAATGAATCGAACTAGGGTTCATTGGCTCGTAGACGAGGGGTTGCCTGAGCACGCGGCGATACTGGAAGCTGTGCCCGGAGTGGGAAATGTCGGCAAGATAGTCGTGGACTCGCTAATCGAGAAGCACCCCTCGCGAACCATAGGATGGATCCTGCACCCAGACTTCCCCCCGCACTCGACCCTTGATGACGACGGGCTAGTATCTCCACCTCGCATCAACATCGACTCGGTGCTCATCCCAGATGGCAGGACCGTGATCACCATAGGTGGGCCGTTGCAGCCGATGACGGCTGCAGGTCAGCACGAGGTCTCCGAAGCAATCCTCGAGATGGCCTCGGAGTCTGGCACCCCCCAACTGCTGGTGTTGGCCGGCCTAGCAGCAGGCAGCGACGACAGGGGCATCCACGTAATCTGCGCCGACGCCGAGGTCAGGAAGAACCTCGAGGCCAACGACATCCCGGTCAGCAGGGAGCATCCCGAGGCCGGCATGATAGGCATAGCCGGGCTGCTGATTTCCCTCTCCCCTCTGTACGGCGTTCCTGCAGTTGGGCTTGTGGCAGAGACCATCGGAGCCAGTGCCGACGTGCTGGCAGCAGACCGACTGGCTTCTTGGATAGGAGCCGGGCTTGACCTCTCGCTGGAACTGGATCTCGACTCGACCGAGGAGACGGCTAGGAAACTGATGGAGACAATGGAGGTCAGCGGCAGCATAGAGGAGGTTCTCAGTGCAGGCGAGTCAGAGGGCTCCAGCGACTTCTACGTCTAGCCCTCAACCGCCCGACGAGACGACTATCAACTCGAGACTGATGTCAGACTCAATCCGCGACGTATGAGGTACTATCGTGTCGCCATGAACGGCGAGGACGGTGGATGACGGGATGCCCAGCCTCTCGAGTAGTTCCAATATTGTGATTGACCCTCCGGATTCGACCGAGAGTGTTTCTCCGTCATGATTGATCTCGATCCTCACGGCCCTTGCGTGTCGGGTCATGCTTATCTCTAATCCGCAGGTGGCCGAACCGCTGCCGAGATCGCATAGCCCGGTATTGCGGTGGATTCGAAATCCACTGTCCATTGGACGCGGGGGTTCAAATCCCTCTCTCGGCGCCACTAGAACTCAGGCACCTCGGAGGAGTCACGCAGTATCACGAGGCGCCCCCCTGGCCCAATCCTGACCTGTGGCTGCCCGTTGAACTCGCCGATTTCCCCGTTGAGAATCGCTATCTCATCCCCCCTAGTCACCCCCGCTGCAGCCAGTGGGATGAACTGCCTGAATGCAACCACTCCTGCAGACCCCGTCTGATCCACCATCGTCACCGACCACCGGGTCACTCCCTCGCCATCTGGGAATGCATTCACCGACCACACTCTGCCGATGGCATTGACCTTGGTCTCTATGTCGACTATGGGAGCGGAGTCGGACTCGTCTGCGATTGCGACCGAGGACTTATCGTCTAAATCGAGAACTACCTCGCCCTTCCAGACCGATGCCATGGCGTCCTCGATGCGGACTCTGCTGCCGTTGGTAATCGAGCGGGTGACCTGTCTAGGGGTGCCGTATCGCGAGGGTCGCACCTTGGCTCGGTCATATCCCTCCTGCAAAATAAATGAGAGTTCCACCGAGCCATCGGCCGCTAGGTTAGGACCACGCAGACCCGAGACCTCCCCGACCACGTCCACACGGGTCACAATCTCGCCGAGCGGGGTTACCGGCCAGTTGTGGCCGAAGCGCTCTATACTGCGCTCGAGAGGGAGTTCTAGGTCGTGTTCGCTGCCCTCACAGACGCCACGAAGTTCGCAGCGTCTGCAACGAGCGCGTGGGTCTGGATCGATGGGGGTCTGCGAAGGTACCCCGCCCTCATCGAAGTACCTCAGCGGTGCGGGCTCGGGCGGGCACTCGTCGATTGCTGGGTCACGAGCGTGGATTCTTCCATACAGGGCCTCCAGCTCCTCAGTGAGGCCGAGCAACTCATCCTGAGTTGGCCTCGGAACATCCTTTACCGAGCCAGTTCCAAGATACCAAATCTCGAGTGCCTCGACCTCATCAGCCCTACCGTGAGTCTCCCACCACAACCAGCAGTAGAGGCGTAATTGATCGATGTAACTGCCCGAGCGATCTCCCCTGCCTATCGATGCCTTGAGGTCGACGATTCGAATGGCACCGGTCCAGTCGTACACCATGTCGTACTCTCCCTGGAACCACTCCTCGGGGTGTGAAGTGGTCTGCTTCCACTGACCAGCATCTGGATCGACGAACCACGGACGCGCGACCTCCCAAGCCTCGAACCAAGTGATGTCGCCTGAGTCGCGCGCCGCCGGGTGCCTCTCTATCCAGACACGCGGGAAGCCGTCTGGGGCCGGCCACTGGCCTCTCATACCACCTGCGCGCCATTCTGAGAACTTCGGCCCACCTCCGGCCTTCAAGCAAGTTTCGACCTGATCTAGGTGCATCCTGATACCAGCTCGAACCATTTCTAGGGCTTCTTCGGGATCTGCATCTGCCACTGAGCCAGAGCGGTTGGGGGACGATTCCCAGTCTGCGACTGCCGCGTCCCAGCACGAATCGAAGTGCACATCGACGCGAGACATCGCCCAAGACTCGAGGGTCTTCCTGTCTTCCGGCCACTGCTCCTCGGGAAGCTCGAGCATCGCTGGGCTTGGCCACGCCATCTGATTGTCGTATTCTAGGGAGCCGTCATCCAACAAGGGTGATTTCATCCCATCGGGAGAGTCTGCGGAAATCAGAACGGGAGAATCTCTGAGGACTCGGCAGACACATTCCTCGGCTGCGTTGCCTCGGATTATCTGAGGTGGCAGCGGGCTCTTTAGACGCTCCATGTAGGTGTAGTACCATAGCCTGTTGCAGGAATTCCAAGTATTGACCTGCGATGCTGAGAGCCTGCGGAACGGATTGACTCCCGCGGCTTCTGGGTCTCCGATTCTGACCGGCACGGCTAGGCAACGAAAGTCGAGACCCTATGAACCCAACGAGGAGTGCTCACCTGATGCTTGGTCGTTGAGCCAGACAACGGTCACCTCCATCCTCTCAAAGGTCGGAGTGACCTCTACCACGGCCACCGGTGCGTCAACGTGCTCGGCTATCATCTCGGCCACCAGCAACAGCGAACGGGACGGGGTCCCAGTCCGCTAACCACTACCCGATCCTTCGACCC
>JASMMD010000016.1 GCA_030748335.1 Candidatus Thalassarchaeum sp.
CTGATACGCCGCAGGCCCATCCTATGCCGCCGGAGCTTTCATCCACCCACCGTTCCAGGCGTGGTGAACTATGGGGCATTATTCTCAGTTTCCCGAGGTTATTCCCCAGCATAGGGCAGGTTACCCACGTGTTACTGAGCGGTACGCCGAGTCCCTAGGACTCACGACTCGCATGGCTTAATCGAACTCCAATAGCGGTAGCCTCCGGCAGGATCAACCGGATTTCGCGTGAGCGGAATCACATGATCCTTGCAGAGTCTGTTTATCACAAGTTGTCACTAATTGGTTATTGGCGCAGATGCACTTTCATTGATTGAATGTAATTTATCTGCTTCTTGCACCCCCTGTATCGGGGGTCAAGTCATAATTGTGGTTAACCTCCTCAACCACGAACTAGTTCGTGGCCGCACTTCCTCGGCAGCGCCACACCTGAAGGAGGATATCATCGCACTGGGTGCTCAATCTCCAACGCCGGTTAGACGCAGCGTCCTGCCGACCCTCATACGGTATTTCAACGTGACGAGGGAGTCAGTATCGGCACTGCCGGGCAGTACGCCGAATATCGACTCAGTCCGCTCCGAAGAACTCGCGCAGGACGGGGTGCATCTCCATCGCCTGCTCCTTTTGGATTTGCTCGTAGGTCCGCAGGATTATGCCTACGGCTAGGAGCAGTCCGGTTCCAGTCGCGTTACCCACGGTTCCCAGCAAGTCCGCACCTGCAGCAAGCAAGCCGACGAAGGCTCCGGAGAACAGGGTCACGGGAGGGATGTAACGCTCGAGGATGCGCTCGAGGACGACCGGGTTCTTGCGGAACCCGGGAATCTGCATGCCGGTGCGCTCGATCTGCTTGGCGACGTCCTTGGCCCCCATGTTCGTGGTCTCGATCCAGAACTTCGCGAACACCGTCGAGCCTGCGGTCATGAAGAAGACGTAGGTGAAGACGTGCACCATTATCTGACCGAGGCTGTGGCCGTAGGCGTCGCCTGTCTGGTTCAGCAGCGGAATCAGCCAGTCGCCGACACCATTCACCATAGACGAGTACCATGCGAAACCGTCCGTGGGAGTAGTGGCGCCCGGTTCGTATGCTCCGAACCAGTGCGCCTTGCTCCAAGCCCCGTTCCTCCCTAATATCGGGACGGTGGACAGCACCGGGTGGCTCCAGAACAACAGGGTGAACATGTTGACGTTGGCGAGCAGGGCGGCCATCAGGATGACTGGGATGTTGCTCGCGTAGACCAGTCGGATGGGATACTGGCCCCGGTGACCGCGGACCTTGCCGTGGGTCAGGGGTAGTTCCAGCTTGCTAGACTCGGCGTATGCCACCACTAGGAACACGATGATTGAGGACGCTAGCGCTGCTATCGGGTTGGCATGATTGAGCAGTATAAGCTCGAAGCCGTTCTGCGACACCAGTTCGGAGTTGGTCGCGGTGCGCAGCGTGTAGAAAATCATCGGCAGGGTCCCGGAGGGTGGGTTGTCGAAGCTCATCGGTGAGCCTTGGACGACCGGTAATGGGGACAGTGTTCCGACGAAGGTCGACTGGGCGACACCGGCGGCGATGAACAGCGAGATTCCGCTACCTATGCCCCACTTGCTGACCAGCTCGTCTAGGAGGAACACGAGGTAGGAGCCGATGAACAGCTGCGAGACGATGATGGCGTTGGCCCATCCGATGCCGTACTGCCCGATGATGGTCTCGCTGGGGTCGAGGAAACCGTACACCTGGGGAATCGACTCGACGGGAATCATGAACAGGACTAGTAGTTTCTGGACGCCTTGGTACAGCTGCTTGTCGCTGGAGTCCTGCAGATCCAACTGGATAATCTTGGCCCCAGCGAACAACTGCATGATGATTGAGCCAGTGACGATTGGGCCTATCCCAAGGTGCATGATTGAGCCAGAGGCACCAGCCATGATGGCCCGGAACGAGGAGAAGATGTCGAGCGTAGAGTCTGAGAGCCCGTAGATCATCACGTTGGTCATCATGAAGTAGATGATGAGGACCAGTACGGTCGTCCACATCTTCTGGTTGAACCTGACGTGTCCCTCGGGCTTGGTTATGCTGGGGTAGACGTCAACTAGGCGTGACAGCGCGTAGAGCCTGCTTGACTCGGAACCAGAGTATGCCAAGCACGTGATAGCCATTGTCGCTCCCAGCCCTAGCAGTGCGACGCCTACCAGCAGGAATCCCACCGCGGCCTTGTCGACCCATCCCCAGTAGGCTAGGGCTAGTACGAAGACGAGCCATATCATGCCCTTCAGAGACTTGCCTAGGAATGGGATTTCCCTGATGTTATCAGGCAGGTCCCGCATGGTCGCCCACATGACGTAGCCGACGTAGAGGAATGAAACGAGGAACATCTTCAGAGCGCGCGTCTGCTCATCCGCAGAGCCATCGAGAAGATCTCCCCTCAACCAGTAGAACAGGGCACCCCAGTATATTGTCGCCATTATCGCGATTCCAATCGGGCTCGCTCGGCGCTCGACCATGGGGATCACTCCTCTTCCCACTCGTCCCAGTCGCCGTCGCCGTCTTCTCCGACGGTGACGGACCCTCCAGCTGCCTCTACCTTCTCGATGGCGCGGGCGCTAGCCTCGGCGACGGTGATGTTGATGGCGCGGTCGATTCTGCCCTTGCCGAGCAGCTTGTCGTAGCCCTTCTCGCCGAGATTTATGGAATCGCCCTCAGCGAGCTCCTGCACCTCTTGCAGGTTGATTGAGACGTTCACGTTGCGCAGGCTGGGGTGTCGGTTGAAGCCGTACATGCCCCAGTGTCTGGGCATGTACTTCAGTCGCGTCATCAGCCTGTGCTTGTTGATTCCCGCGTTGCCGCGGCCGCCTCTCTTGCCAGCCCCTCTGCCGGCCTTCTTGCCACGGCCGTGATAGCGGCTGCGACCTCTGAACTTGTTCGTTCGTGAAACCATGGCTATCCCTCAGATCATCCTTCCCACGAGGTCTGCTATCGCCTCGCCCCTGAATCCCAGAGCGCCACCAACAGAGAAGCTGCGCTTGATGCCGCCCCAGCCCTTGGCCCCCCTTGGCGGGTGCAGCCGGAATACTGGTTTCATCCCCTCGACGTCGCTGGTTCGGGCATCGCCTGAGGCGATGGCTTTCGATAGCGCGTTTATGGTCGAGAATTCGCTTCCAGACTTGATGATGGCGTTGGTGATTGGCTTGTCTCCAATCATGCGACCTCTCTGTGAGATGAGTTCGGAGATGGTGTCCGCGTCGGCCTCGCCCCATGTAACGTAGTCCTTGGCCTTCTTCAGCATCCCGACGTAGGCAGGGGTGTCGGGCACCAGTACGGCGTGGTTGACCTTGGTCAGGTTGAGCATCGACATGGTGTCGCGAATCTTCGGCTTGACACCGCGATCGCTGCGGACGCGTATCACTAGGAAGGTCATCTGATGATCCTCCCCTCAGTGATGTTGAGCCTAGTGCGGTCGGCCTCAGTGATTCGGGTCCGATTGAGCTCGACCAGCGCATTGAAGGTGGCGCGAGCGAAGTTGATTGTGGTCCGGGTCTGTCCCGCCGAGCGCGACCAGACGTCGGTGATACCGGCTAGGTCTAGGACTCTACGACCGTAGTCTCCAATGACAAGGCCCTTGCCCGCGGGTGCAGGCATCAGTGTGACTCTGGTCGAGCCCGAGTGTCCGGTCACCTTGAATGGGACGCTGGTTCCAGGACCCTCTGAGGACTCCCATGAGCCATTGCCACGCATCACGGTGACGAGATTGAGTTTGGCCTTGTCAATGGCCTTACGGATGGTGCTAGCAACCTCTTTGCCCTTACATACGGACAGGCCGATGTATCCGTCCCCGTTGCCGACGGCGCAGAGCACGTTGAATCTCACCCTGCGGCCTGAGTCAGTCATCCTCTGAATCATGTTGACTGAGAGCACGTCGTCGGTCAGGTCGGGCAGTAGCGCGTCAACAATCTCGACCTCGCGTACGGGCAGACCAGTGTCTAGGGCCTGCTCGTAGGTGTAGACCTCTCCGCTGGCGACCATTCTGCCTAGGCGCGTGCGGGGCTGCCATGCCCTCAGCGCGGCCAGTGGGTCGGGGCCCCGGCGGCGACGGGCGTCGCCTTCCTGCTCCTCCTGGGGTGCCAGTGCCATGGCTAGGCCCGGAGCTAGGTTGACGGGTTCTTCGATGGGCTCCTCTGAGGGCTCCTCTGTTGGCTGCTCTGCCGGTTCCTCGCTCATACTATGCACCCTCTATCGCTTTCTTCGCCGACTCGACCGCTGCGGCAATCGAATCGTCGATGTGAGTTCCGTTGATCCTGTCGTCGTCAGGCAGCACGTCCGCGCCGTGCGGCACGTCCAGTCCCGCGTCGACCATGCCCTTGAGGGCAGCGAACACGCGTCCGCCCGGCGACGAGGATGCAAGGCCGATGTCTAGTATGGCGCTGTCATGGCCCGCGGCGATGGCGGACTTGGCGAGCGCGTACCCTGCGATGTAGCAGGCGGGGACCGATTTCCTCGATGCTTCGGCGGGCCAGCCGTGCTTGGCCAGCGTCTTGCCGTTGACCGAGGCGACGATGCTGTCCCCACCCATCCCGAACTTGACCAATTGGCACGTCACTTGGGTGTTGGATACCCTGACGACTGCTCGGAGTGCGCCGCCCCTGAGCATCCTCAGACGGCGCCTGTAGTCTGTCCTGCCACTGCGGCGGCGCTTGAAGCGCAACCTCTGTCGCTTGCCGTGGGCCATCACTCATCACCTCCTAGCGAAATTTCGTCTAGCTCCATATTTGATCGCATATGAGCTATCGATCTGTATGAGCCGCCCTTCGACTTGCGGTAGTAGTAGCGGTACTGCGACGGAGTCAAGGTTCCGCTCGATCGAAGTTCCTTGAGTTCCCTGCGCTGAGCCCTAATCAGGCTCATCCAGCGCTGCTTCTTCGGGTTGCGTGAGTTGGCGCTGCCCTTGCGCGAGCCGTGGCCCTTGCGGCGGCCCTTCGACCTCTGGGCCGCTGCCTTGCGAGCCCTCACTCGACTGGTTCCCTTAATCGGCTTGGCCCTGATCAGGCCCTCCTCAATCAGTTCCCTGATGTCGTCCTTCTGGACGGCGCTCGAGACCTCGTCGAGGTAGTCCGGGTGGATCCAGACGCGGTGGACACCAACCTGCCTGCCTTCCTTCCTAGAGAGTATCTGGGCAGCCATCCGCTTCTGGTTGGTGATCATCATTGCAAGTCCCCCTTGCGCTCGAAGCGCCTCCGATTCAGTACCCTGAGCCCTAGGTCGTCGGCGCGGTCGTGAATCTGCGCTCGCTTCCTGTTACCGACCTTGGAGCCGATGCGGACAGCCTGACGCTCTGGGTCGATGCCGTCGAGGTCGGCTGGCTTGTGCACCATGACCTCCTTGAACCCTGATGGGTGCAGGCCTCTGACGGATGCGATTTTGCGGTATCCAACCCTAGCCATGGGAGAGCGGTACTTGCGATTGACTCGCTGGCTCGACTGCATGCCCTTCGGCTTCCTCCAACCGGTCTTGGAGAGTCTTCTGTAACGGAACCACTCCTGTCTCCTGAAAGCGGGCTGCTTCTTCTTCTGAGCGTTCAGCAACTCTATGTCAGAGATTGTCGAGTCGTCGAGAACTGGCTTCTGCCGGGCGACGTGGAAGTCATCCCACTCGTCGTCGAAGAAGTCGTCATCGGCATCGAAGTCGTCGTCCTCGCCAACCTCTTCTTCGTAGTCTGGCTCCGGTTCGGAAGCGCCGCCGTCCTCGACTAATCGGTCGATCAGCTCTGCCTTCTTGCCGGAGACGGGCAGCCCGCGCTCGCGCAGGATGTCCTTGAGTTGGGCGACGGTGAGTCCCTCGTATTCCTCGTTCATTCTATCATACTCCCTTTGAGACGATGTAGATTCCATCTTGGAAGACTCGTCTGTCTCGTTTCTTGATTTTGCAAGCACGCTCGATGTTAGCAGCCGTCTGACCGACCTTCTCGCGGTCGGCTCCCTTGACCACCACATCGGTCTTGTTCTCGACGCGGACCTCGACCTCAGCAGGGGTCCAGGGCAGCGGTGCCACTCGAGGGACCTTTTCGCCGAACAGGTTGGTGATTGTGAACCGCTTGCCATCCACCTTGAGGCTCATGGGGAAGTGGCTGAATACCGCCTTCAGTCGATACTCAAAGCCCTCGTCGACGCCGCGGACCATGTTTCTCAGATGCGCGGCCCAAGTCCCTGCGAGGGCCTTGTCGGAGCGTCGAGGGAGATTGGTGAATACCTCTAGTGCTCCCTCGCCCGTCCTGACCTCGACCTTGTGGTGACGGAACTCGCGAGATAGTGTCTGCTCGTCCTTGGAAATCGTCACGACATCACCATCCATGCTCGTGCTCACGCCTTCGGGGAGTGCGATTGAGTGCGAGATGTGGTCAAGTTTCGGCATCTTATCCCTCCTTCAGAAAATGTATGCGAGGAGCCTTCCGCCGACTCTCTCCTTCTTGGCGTCGTAGTGGTTCATGACGCCCTGATTCGTGGTTAGTATCAGTACTCCTAGGTCGCGTGCGGGCAGGTACCTCGACTCCCACTTCTCGAACTCGGCGCGCCTCACGGAGTGCCTCGGCTTGATTACGCCGCAGCGGTTTATGGCCCCTATGAGTTCAACCCGGTAAGAGCCTCCGCGTCCGTTCTCCAGTTTCTCGTACTCGCCAATGTATTCGGATGCCTGCATGATGGAAAGCATGCTGCCCAGCATCTTGCTGGCAGGTTTGACGGTCACTTCGTAGTGGCCGGCTTGCTCGGCGTTGAATATTCGCGCGAACGCGTCACTTAGGGGGTCAAACTGCATTTATATCACCTCACGAGTATTTCTTGAATCCTATATCGGGAGCCACGTCCCGGAAGCACTGCCTGCACAGCCTCAGACCGTGTCGGCGAATCAGGCCACGCTTGCGGCCGCAGCGCCTGCAGCCGTTGGAACGTCCTATCTCTTTGCCATGATCGTGCGCCATCCTTCTCACTCCTCCACTATCTCAAGCTCGTAGCGCTCCTGGAACCACTGCTTGCTCTCCTCGCGGCCAACCCTGTGTCTCATGCCGACCTTGGAACTCCTCTGTCGGCGTCTCGACACCCGATGTCCCGGCCTCTCGAGGACGACGTTGATGTCCATCCCGAAGATGCCGATGTCGGGGTCGTACTTCTGCTTCGGGAAGTCGGTGTAGTCCGAGATTCCGAAGGAGAGGTTTCCCTGTGAGTCGAAGTTGTAGGATGGCAGGGCGTTCTGCCTGACCCAGAACGCGTCCGTGAGGAACTTCTGAATCTCGTCATCACCGCGAATTGTCACCTTGCAGCCTATCGGAGCACCCCTGCGCGTCCCGAGGTCGCGGTTGGTCTGCGTGGCCAGAGTGCGCACTGGCTTCATGCCGGTGAGCACCTCCAGGACCTTCTCGGCCAGTTGCAGCCTCTGGCCGCCCTCGCCGACACCGATGTTTACAGTGACCTTGGTGATGGACGGGGCCATCATGGAATTGCCCTCGTTGCTCATGACTCAGCCCCCGGGATATCAGACTCTGAGCCGACGACGAACACGTAGTCGGCAATGGTTTGGAAGTCGTCGAACTGGACCTCGTTCGCCTTGGACGAGCGCTTTACATCGTGCTCGCGGACTGTTGCCGTCTCGCCGATGTGACTGCCACCGGTCAGGTAGGCCAAGGCGCCTTCTGCAAACGGCAGATGAGATGTTATCGCCTGCTCGGGTAGGGAGATTACGACGCTGTCACCGCTCTTGTAGGCTGAGGCGTCTTCCATCAGCAGGTTCCTGCCATCATGCAGGTGCAGTTGCGTCTTAGCGCCGCGAATCGTCGTCTTGCCGGTGACGCGGCACAGCTTGCTGCTCGCTGCGCTCGCTGGAATCGGTCGGTAGCGGAGCTTGCCGTTGATATCAAGCACGCAGCGATAGTTGCTCTGGCCCACCGTCAGGACGTCCATCAGCCCAACCCCGCGGCCGTCGTCGGTCTCTATTCGTCCGTCGACCATGACCTGTCGGGAGTGCAAAATTCGCTTGGCCTCGCGGCGAGTGTGGGCGACACCGAGGATGTCGCGCAGAACCAGTGCCATGGGCATGCAGTTCTCGATGGAGTGACCACCGGGATTGGGCTTCTGGACCCATATCGAGGACTTGCGAGGAAGGGGCCAGCTGCGTGGCATAACTAGGCGCTTGATGTGGCTCCTACTCATCGGCGGCACCCCCTGACCTCTCCATTAGCCTCTTGATTCTGAGAGGGTCACCCTCAAACAGTGCTGTGACGACGAGGTTTGATGGCCTGATGGGGACTCCTTCCTCCTTGCCGTCAGCGGTCGAGGAGGTGATTCCGTCGACGAAGATCATCCCTCTCTCTGTATCGACGCTGGCCACCTTGGCCTTGATTCCGGCTCGGCCCCTAGATTGACCTAGGCGCTTACCTCGAGAGTCTGCCTTGACGCTGTTTGGGTTGCTGAAGTCACCACGCAGGACCTCTACTTCGTCGCCCGCTCGCACGGTGACGGTCCTGATTCCCTGCAGTTCTGAGTCGTCAGACAGCAGTCGGGCGCGTATCCGCTTGCGCTTGACGTGCAAGGCCGCCTTGCCACTGGTCCGACGCTGCTTACTCGGATGCTTGCTTACCATACTCATCACCTCACACTATCTGCTTAGCAGTGGCGGCTATGCGCGGCCACCGCTCCGCTGCCTCTCGGCTCACAGGGCCCTTGATGTCGGAGCCCTGAACCTCGCCACGTCTGTTCGTAATTACGCAGGCGTTGTCTTCGAATTGGACCCATGTCCCATCAACGCGCCTGAATGGACGCGCCTGTCGGACTATGACGGCGTCGAATATCTGTCGGCGCGTCTCGGGCGTCCCGCGATTCACGGTCACGCGAATCATGTCACCCACTCCAGCCGAGGGATAACGTCGCGCTACGCCTCCCTTGTTCAGAACGGTGATCAGCTGCACCACCTTGGCACCGGTATTGTCTACACAGTCGAGCTTTGCCTGCGACGGCAGGCCGGCGGTGACACGTCCGGCTATTCCCTTCATTGCTTGGCCTCCTTCTCTATGACGCAGAACTTCACCGTCTTCGACAGCGGCCTACACTCCATGATGCGGACTCTGTCACCATGGCTGACGCCGCCTATGCACGAAGGTAGGTGTGCAGCGTAGCGCCGCGTGCGCTTCTCGTAGCGTTCGTACTTCTGCATGTAGCGCGTAGTCTCCCTTTCGACCACTATCGAGTCGGTCATGCCGTGCGAAGATACGGTTCCCTCAATGATCTGGCCGCGCACCTTGAGGCTACCGTAGAACGGGCAGTTGTCACTGCCGTCCCACTCTCCCTCAGGAGATCTTACGTCGACGCCTATGTCTCTCATCTCAGCGCCTCCCGTACCTGCGGTTAATCCGATCCTCGGGGCGCTGGGTGACGACTGAGCCGTCGATTACCTCCCCCGAGTCGATTGTGAACTTGATGACGTTTTTCGCCAGTCTGACGCGACCGCTGTCGGTCAGGATGCGAATGGTCCTGCGTGTCTCGTCTAGGACGGTGCCGCTCAGACCGACCAGCGTCGGGTCTAGTGAGTCGACCACGGTGATCGTTCTCGACAGCCAGGGCAGGTGCATGACTTCACCCATCTATCGCACCTCCACCTGGTAGCCGTTCTGCTCGAGTACCTTCGCGGCTCTCTTCTTGTGATCGCCCTGCAGCTCGATGGTCCGTCCCTTGACCGTGCCGCCACTGGCGCAGGCCCCCTTGAGAATCTTGGCGAGTTGGCCTAGGTCGATAGCGGTGTCCTCAATCCCCTCAACGATGGTTACCATTTTCCCGTACCTCCTCCTTACTACTGAGATTGTCGCCTTCTGCTGTTCCTTTGCTATCTCTTGGCATATGCACAGTTCGTCCGGTAGTCCACACAGGTTGCATATCCCAGCCATCTACCTACTCCCTCTCCTGCTTGTTGATGTTGGTGAGCAGCCTCGCAATGCTCCTGCGTGTCTGCTTATACTCTCCTGAGTTCGATGCCGAGCCTCCCAGTGCCTGCTGGGCTCGTAGTTGCAGGAGCTCCTCTCGGAGCTCCTCAAGCGCGTCCTGACGCTGCTCGGGGCTCATCGTCTCGATGTCCCTCGACTTCACGTGCGTCATTCACTCCTCCTCCTTCTGCTCTATTCCGGCCATCATGTCGACGACCGAGTCGACCACGCCCTCGGTATTCTCCTCGGGCTCCTCGGTCGCAGCGACGAGTTGTTCGGCTTCCTCGTCGGGGGCGTCTATGACTGCGATCTCCGCCAGCGGCGGCAGGCCCGAGTCGGCGCGCTCGGTGATTACTATCTCGTGCGGGAGTTTGGCGTCCGGTCGCATTATCTTGACCGTGCAGCCGATTGTGCCCAGTTTCTTGACTGCGGTCGAGAATCCAGTGTCCATGAACTCAAGTGCGGTCTCGCCGCAGAACTTGATGTGCCCCTGCTGGAACTTCTCGACCCGGTGCCTAGCGCCTGTGATCTTACCACTGAGTACGACTAGGCAGCCTCTTGCACCTGCGTCCATTATCTGCTGCGCGGTGCCGTGCCCAGCGCGGCGGAAGAACCAGCCGCGCTCGAGTGAGCTGGCTAAGCGACTGGCCATAATCTGGGCGTTGAGACGGGGTTCGGTGATTTCGTCGACGTCGAGGTGGGGTCGGTCGATATCGAAGTCGTTCTTGAGCCGGTTGCCCAACTCGTGGATGACCTTCCCCCGACGACCTATCACTCTCCCGACTTGCTCTGCCAGCAGGCTGATCTTGGTGCCTTCCGGGGTACGGGTGAAGGTCAGGCCGCCGAAGCCGGCGCGCTCGGTCTCCCTCAGCAGGAACTCGCGGACAAGCTGGCGCTCGACGTTGCGGTCGATGAGTTTCCTGATGGTACTCTGCTGCTCCGCCATTATGTCACCTCAGAATACGTCCTCTCCCTCTCCGGCGCCGTAGTGCTCGAGGAAGACCTCAAGATTGACCTGGTAGTGATTGCTGGGAGTGGCGCGACCTTGGGCCCTAGGGCGCCAGTTAGTGGCGACCTGCCCGCGGTGCGCGGCGACGTGCGTGATTGTCATGTCCTCGGCGTCGAGGGTGTCGAAGCGCTGGCGCGCGTTGTCCATGGCGCTGTTGATCAGTTTGATGAACTCCTTCGAGGCTTTGTTTGGGTACTTGCCCGGGCCCATCTTGCCCTTGCGGTGGCCCGCCATGGTGTTGCCGCCGCGGCCCCTGCGGGAGCGGCGAGTGTAGGGGATGGCGCGCTTCTTGGCGATGACGTCCTCGAGGTAGCCAACGGCGTCAGCGGCGTTCATCCCGCGAATCGCCTTGGCTATGTGGTAGCAGTGCTTGTGATGGCAGTCAATATTGACTGCTCTGGCAGTGACGAGGTTGGAGCCCTCCAGCAACTGAGTGTAACCGGACTGCGGCTTGCCTGCTCTCCTGCTCATTCTTCTCACCTCACTTCAGTGCCACGTGCTGTGACGAACGGGTCGCTCCAACGCCCGGACCGGTGTGCGTGACCGACTTGCGCGTGTGGGCGAACTCGCCCAGCGCGTGGCCAATCATCTCCGGCACGATATCGACTCTGACGAAGTCCTTGCCGTTGTGGATTCCAACGGTCGTACCGACCATCTCGGGCAGGATGTACATGCCGCGGCAGTGGGTCTTGACGGTCTTGCCGTCGTTGGAACGGATGCGCTCTAGGAGCTTGTAGCACTCGAGGCTGAGGCCGCGTGACAGCGAGCGCTTGGCCCGAGAGGGCATCAGGGTGGCTATGCAGGGCGCCTCGATGTCGTCCTCGGGTGGATATAGGGGCAACTCAAGGAGCTGCTCCATCGTGTAGCCGCGCCACATGAATTCCTTCTTGCGGCGCTCGGATATCCTTGAGCGTCGCTTGCGGGCTTGGCGCCTCGCCAACTTGGGCGAGCGGAATACCTTCTTCGATCTTCGACGAGCCATTCTAATCAGTCTCCTGCTCCCTCACCCTTCCGCGTCCAGTCCGGCGCGGCGCGATGTTGCCGACCTTCTTGCCCGGCGGGGCGTTGCGACTCACCGAACTCGGGCCGTGGACGGCCTGGTGGTTACCTCCGCCATGCGGGTGGTCAACCGGGTTCATCGCCACGCCGCTGACAGTGGGGTATAGCTTGCCGCGGGCCTTGGCCCGATAGTGAGCTGCGCCGGCCTTCATCAGGGGCTTCTCAGAACGGCCGTGGCCGGACAAGACGCCAATAGTGGCTCGGCAGTTCGCCGGCAGATCCTTGACGCGACCGCTCGGCAGGCGGACACGAGCCCTGTCGTCCATCCTGGCCTCCAGAGTCGCAGAGTTCCCACCGGAGCGGGCGAACTTACCTCCGTCACCGGGGCGCGCCTCGACGTTGCATATCGGGGTCCCCTCGGGTATCTCGGAGAGCTTGGTGACGTTGCCCGGCCTCAGGGACACGTTGTCACCGAATGACAGGCTTTGGCCTATCGATATGCCCTCGGGCGCGGCTATGTGTCCGACGCTACCGTCGTCGAACTTGATCTTGGCTAGAGGGGCTGTGTGTACCGGGCTGTGTACGAGGTCGACCACCACGCCGATCTGGTCGTAGACCCGGGGGATCCTGTTCGAGGCCGGGAAGCGGTGGCTCGAAACCCTGTTCTTGGGGCTTGAGCCGCGACGTTGTGATCGTGTGCGCTTACCCATACTCTCACCTCATCAGAACGCGCCCAGCTTGAGCGCGGCCTCCTCTGCATCGTAGCCCTCGGCAAGGCGCACACTGGCGTGCTTGCCGGTGATCGTGAATCTGGTGTTCACCTTGTCCACCTTGACGTCGAACATCTGCTCGACGGCTTCTCGGATTTGCGGCTTCGTCGCTTCCTTCCGGACGATGAACTCGATACGGTTGTTGTTTTCCTTGTAGCCGCCGTCCTCGTCTGCGACACGGCGCGCCTCGAGAGTCTTCTCGGTAATCCAAGGCATGATGATTATGTCATACGGATCGGTCATCGAAATCACTCCAGCTCCTCTATCGAGGCCTTGGTCCACACTGTCAAGCGGCCGGCATCACCGCCGGGGGCGAGATCCTCGGCGGATAGGTCCCTAGCGGCGACCACGTCGACACCGGGGACGTTTCTTGCGGCCTTGTGGAGACCGTCCTTGTTGGATACGACGAGAAGGATACTCTTGGGAGTCCTGTAGCGGCGGCCGCGCATCTTACCCTTGCCCGCGCGGATGTTTCTGCCGCTCTTGGCCCTCTCTAGATCGGCACCTAGGCCGAGTCCCTCCATCATGGCGAGGAACTTGCGAGTGGAGTACTGCAGAGGGAGGGACTCGATGTCGTACTTCTCCTCCGAGTCGTCGCGCGACTCAACATAGCCATCGACGATGATGGGGAATCGTACGCCGTCTTCGAATCGGTGGCCGCGCGCGGCCACGGTCCCGGCGTCAGCGGTTGCTGCGATGGCGGAGTCGCGGGCCATGCGGCGTTGCTTCGAGTTGGCCTTCTGCGACCAGTCCTTGGCGACCAACGGACCGTGCGCCCTGCGACCGCCGCGAGTATGTGGGTTCTGAGCTCCTGTGCGCTGGCCGGTCTTGCGCATAATCCTCGACACACCACGCCCCTTGCCCCACCACTCGACGGAATGTTTCATGCCGGGCTGCGGGGCCCTCTTGCCGTCATGCTCGCGGTGGCCGTAAGGCTGCCTGCGATTGGCCCGGGAAGCCAGTACTGCTGAGCGGATCAAGTCCTCGCGGACATCGGAGGAGAATGCTGCTGGCAGAGTGATGTTCTTGCCATCGCTCGCCTCGACGAAATAGTACTCGGCTAGAAGCCCGGCGTCGAGCTCATCCTGCTCTACTGAATTGACCAGATTGTACGCCTTCGTCTTCACGGTATCACGCTCCCTGCTTGCTCGAGGTGCTCACGTAGGTGATGTCGACCTCGGGTTTGGCCACCCTAGGGCGGATGGCATCCCGGAACCTCAGCATCCGCTTGGAGGGACCGGGCAGACTGCCCTGGATTAGCATGTATGGATTGGTCACCTCGCCGTAGTTGAGGAAGCCGCCAGCGGGGGTTATGTCAGACTCCCCTGGGTCGGAGATTCTCAGGATGCGTTTATTCAGCTCGGTTCGGTTGTGGTAGCCGACTTGGCCAGCCTGACGGATGGTCTTGCGGACGTAGCGGGTGCCGAAATCACCCATGTTTCCACCTTGTCGTCTTCGCTTGCTGTTCTTGTGAGAGAGGAGTTTGATACCCCACCTCTTGATTGAACCCTGCCAGCCCTTGCCCTTGGTCACACCTGCAACATCGATCTCCTGACCGGTCTGGTAGACGTCATCCAGCGTGATGGCCCCACCCAACCTCTCCTCGGCCCAGTCCAGCTTGGCGGCGTTGTCACCTCCAGCCAGTGCGACCTCCATGATCTCGGGGGTCTTGCTGGAGACACTCTTGACGAGGGCAGGTTGTGTGGAAACTATCAGGCGGACCTCACAGAGGTCTGCCTCACGCAGGGCCTTCAGGGCCTCCTCAGGAGAACTATCCCCTCTGACTGGGATGCGGCCAGCGCGCTTGGAGGGTTTACGGCCCTCCTCTGCGTCGCGCTCGCCTCGACTCTGGTTGGCCAAGCGGGGCATCAGGCCCTCGGGGCCGCCGTCAGAGTCGTGCCAGGCCTCGCCTGCAGTCTGCATCCCGTAGGGAGTCATGCGGTAGCCGCGCACGGCTAGGACGCTCATCGGAGGGGCCTCGACGACGGTGACGGCCTTGCGAACCTCTTGCTGGGCCGAAGGTGAGTGAGGGTTGTTGTCGCGAATTAGGATGTGGGTCATGCCGGCCTTCCAGCCGGCGAATCCCTGAACCCTGACCTCGGAGGAGTCCGACTCAGGCCAGGAGCTGATTCTACTGAACTGTCGGTTCGCCCTCTTGCGAGGGCTATAGCCCATGCTACCACGGCGGGGTTTGCTGCGGTCTGCCATACTGGTTCCTCCGGGCGTTACCGGCATCGGGCCGCAAAACGGCACTCCACCGGGCCCACTGCGTCAAGGAGGAACCGTGACACCGGGCCCGGGCCGCGAGTGCGGCCGGGGCGTGAAGGGTGCTTCAGCAGTGCCTATTGGTGTCTGGTTCCTCACGTAGTGAGCGGCCTTCCGACAAACATACCCTATTTGAACGAATCGGGGTATGACCCGCACCACCCCTACGGGGTGTAAGTGGAATCCCGGACTTGTGCAACGATTTAGAACCCTGACTCCCAAGGTGTGGGCCCATGCGGTACGGAATACGCCATCCGAGTCTCACCTCGGGGGTAATCGAGGCACGTGCCTACCAACTCGAGGCGGCGGACGAGGCGCTCTCCGGCTCGACGATGCTGGTACTGCCCACCGCGGCTGGCAAGACAGTGGTGGCCTGGATGGTGATAGCCGACCGGTTGGAGAGCAGCGACGGGTGGGTCTTGATCGTCGCCCCGACCGTTGCCCTAGTCGAGCAGCACCTGCGTGGTGTCGGGCCCGTGCTGGCTGACGCCGCTTCGGTGAATCCGATATCCATTACAGGTCAGAACCCGGTGGCCAAGCGCGCTAATCTATGGGGGTCTTCCAGACTCGTCGTAGCCACGCCCCAGGTCGTCAGGAACGATGTAATTAGAGGCGTCCTAGACCTCTCTGGCTGCGCACTGCTAGTGGTTGACGAGGCGCATCACTCCACGGGCGACCATGCCATGGCGCAGGTCGGCGATTTGTATCTGTCGCAGACCTCCGAGCCCCTCGTCCTCGCCACCACGGCGAGCCCGGGCTCAAGGACCAATCAGGTCGAGGAAGTCTGCGACCATCTGGGCATAGGCAGAATCCACATCAGGACCGGTGGCGATGCGATGGTGGCCAAGCACCTCGCTGGACTGGAGGTGCAGGAAGTAAAGGTCGAGGTCCCAGTTCAGATTAGAGAACTTGCGGAGCCCCTCGTGATGTGGCAGAGCGGGATTGTCGATCGCGAGAGGCGGCTCGGCAGGTACGTGATGCCGGGTGTAATTAGCCACGCCGGCCTCTCCAATGCGATGGAACGGGCCCAGCAAGCGATATCGAGGGGCGAGTCCAGCGCCTACCAGTCAGTATCGAGGATAGCCACGGCGATGCGCTTGCATCACCTGATCAATCATCTGCTTTGTCAGGGTGTCGCCGCGTCCAGAGAGTTCCTTGAGCGCCTCTCCAGAAGCGAGCAGTCCCAGAACAAGTCGACACGTAACTTCCTGAGGGACAGGAGGGTGTCGAGTCTGCGAGCGAACCTGTCTGAGATGGAAGAGGCACACAGCAAGGTGGGCGCGGTACGCAGGCTAATCTCGGAGAGGCTTCGCAGGGATTCAGGCTCACGCGTCATCGTGTTCGCAACTTTCAGGGACACCGTCGCTGCCGTCGAGGAGTCCCTCGGAGAGCTAGAAGGAGTTCGTCCGATTCAGTTCGTCGGGCAGTCCAGCCGCGAGGGCAGTGGAGGACTAACTCCCAAGCAGCAAATCGCTAGGCTTGACGAGTTCAGATCGGGTGCTGCCAACGTCCTAGTAGCGACCTCGGTAGGAGAGGAGGGTCTAGATATTCCCAGTGCCGATCTAGTCATATTCTACGAGCCGGTGTCCAGCGAGATACGGACCATACAGAGGCGAGGGAGAACGGGTAGGCATAGGGAGGGTGAGGTCGTCGTCCTGATAGCCGAGGGTACTCGGGACGAGGGTGCTAGGGCATCCGCCGAGAGGCGTGAAGAGTTCATGCAGCGGGCCGTCCACAGGGTCAGCAGGAAATTGCCTCGCAGCCATCACAGGGATCTCTCGAACCTAGGCAGGTTCGAGGTGGTCTCCGAGAGTGGTTCCGTCCCGGCATCCGAGTTCGTCTCCGAACAGCGGGAGATACACAGGGTGGAAATCAACGAGTCTGACGACAACGAAACCGTAGATAGTAGCGGCCCTCCCGCTCTGCCCCCAGAGACATTCAGAGCCAAGGGGCAGACTGGGCTGGAGCAGTTTGGCGTCGAATCAGTTATGCCCGTAGAGAATGGCCTTGAGCGTGACACTTAGTCAGTCGCCGATTACCGCAATTCTAGTGCGCAGTTGTGCCAGCCTAGTGTTGTGGTGTCCCATCGAGAAAGAAAGCATCTCTGTGAGGTGTATGACTGGGATGTTGGTGGCCAGCCCAGTCGACCTCGATGCCTTGCCTTGGTAGACGTCGAGGACGGTGTGAGAGAGATTGCACGCGCTCACGATGAGGTCTGCGCCCTCGGACTTGGCCTCGTGGAGCACAGAGGCTGCCTGCCGCAGCACTGTAGACTCCTCTGAGAAGAGTCCCGGAACCCCGACGCTCTGGGTGCGCCCCTCCCACTGCACCGGCCTCCCGCCAAGCGCGTCGATGACCAATTCGAGGTACTCGGGGTCGTGGACGTCGTCGCCCCCACAGGCCCCGGTCTGCTGGATATTGGGACCGTAGAACCCAGCGACATCGAAGTCGATAGGGTTCCTCACCTCCGATTCTAGCCTCTCGATTCCGACCTCATCGACGATGACATGCAGGAGGTGGTGGACGTGTGTGTCGCCCGAGAATCTCCTGCCGCATGTCTTCTCTAGGACCTCGTTGATCTCCCCGAGCAGGTTCGGGTCCTGCTTCAGTGTAGCGAGGTCTTCCTGCAGGTTGCCCGCAGTCGCGGCGCATGGCGTTATGATGTCGAGACCCATTTCCTCGGCCATCGAGAATGTGCGTGCGTTAAGGGTCAGCTGGAGGCGTCTGCTGGCCTGCTTGATTATGCCGGCTCCGCAGCTGGTGGCACCATCCAGAGGGACCAACTCGATGCCCAGTGAGCTTGCTACCGGTTCCATCGTCTCTGCCACCTCGGTGGCGCTGCTGTGGGCCACGTTTCCGGGGTGGTAGGCGTACTTCAGGGGCATCAGAACCTACCATCCACTTCGTTGAATATCGCGACGACCTCATGGTGGTCGTCGATAGAGGAGTTGAACTGCTTGGGCATCTTCCCGATGCCGGCGGGAGGAGCCACCATCCCGAGCATCCCGTTGAACACGTTTCCTCCTGTCCTAGTGAAACCGAGGACCATCCGGGCAGTGACTCCAGAGAACAGGTTCCCGAGTAGACCCATGGGGCCGAGTACCTGCCTGTAGACAACTGTGTCATTGACCCTACCGCTGCTCTTCACGGACCAGGTGTACCACCATACGTGCTTGCCGTGGCGGCCGTTGAAGGCGTCCCTAGACAGAGTCGAGGTCCGTGCGTCGAGCAGGGCCTCGGCGATAATTCTAGTCGAGTCGTTCTGACGGCGGATTGAGGCTAGGTCCGTCTCGGCCTTAATGCCGCCCTTGGAGTCCATAACCGCATGCATCTCGGTTATGCTCCCCACCGAGGAGCGAGGGTCGTTTATTCGGGCCCAAGTCCGTGCCAGCACGGCCGGGCCGAGGTACGCTTCGGCGTGAGGAGTAGCGTCCGAGCAAGAGTGGAGCAGGGGCGCACTACAGAAGTCGGTCGACGAGTGCAGCACGTCCGCCGTCGAAGCCTCCATTGTGCCAATTACTCCCTGCGAGGTCTCGGCCCCGTCCCTAGTCGCTGCCACCATCCACGGCTTGGAGGACTCGCGCCCTCTCTCAAGCGGCCAGTGGTCCACCACCAGATCACGGATGACGTCGAACGCGGGCAGGGGTTCTATGCGCAGCCTCAAACCGCCGTCGCGAATCGGCGCGACCGAGTCAAGTCTGACACCTCCAGGCAGGATTAGCCTGCCGTTGACCGATATGGCTGTGGTCGGGTCGTCGCTGGGGCCGTCCCTGAACGACAGGGTGCCGTCATGAGTTTCCTTGAGCGTCCTCAGCGACTCGAGCACCGTCATGTGACCTGGCAGGGCACAGACCCAAGTGTCCTTGCCAGTGCTTGCACTGACCGGGTCATAGCGGAAGATGCTAATCTCGGCCTGGATTACCTTGGCTGTGGTATCCGGGACCGAGAAGCCGTCATCACCGGATGCACCTGCAGCTGCCGAGCCGGAGACGAGGTCCTTGATCGCCTCGACCTGTTCCTCGTGGAACTCGCCGTTCCCGTCAACTGCGGCCATCACTGCAAGAGCGTCGATGGACCATGCGGCGGCGGGGGCGTCGTAGTCGACGTCACAGTCGACGCGTTCGACCAGTCGTGTGGCTCCCAACTCCTCCAGTCGCTTGTCCCAGTCCTTACCGGACTCACAGTAGAACTCGTAGCTGCTGTCTCCCAGCGCCAGTACCGAGAAGCCGACGTTCCCCATTTTGGGGGCCGAGTCGGCACTGGCCTCTTGCCACAGCTCCTCGGCGTTGTCGGGCATTTCGCCCTCGCCCCAAGTCGAGCAGATGATTAGCACCCTCTTCATCGCGGTCATCGAGGACAGGTCGAACTCATCCATGTCGTGCACCGTGGCATCCAGCCCGTAGTCACTAGCCCGCTTGGCGAATTTGGCCGCGAGCTCCTCCGAATTTCCGGACTGCGAACCAAAGAGGATGTTCAGTGTACGGTCCCCTGTGGACAGAAGCGAGTCGAGGTCATCGCTTGAGACCTCTACGGGGCCCTCGGGCGCAGCCTCCTCTTCTGGCTCGGGCGCAGCCTCCTCTTCTGGCTCGGACTCTCCCTCCTCAGTTCCATCAACAACAATGATGACATCGACCGGGCAGGCGTCCGCGGCGTCGAGGATATCATCGGAGAATGAGGATATGACTTCTGGTTTCAGACCGGATTTGTCGATGTTGCGGTCGTAGCCGCCGTCGACTCTGGCGTCGGGCTTGATGAAGCAGGTGTCCTCGGTGACCTCGAAGACATCGGGTGCGGCCTCCTCACAAGCGTCGCATGTGATGCAGCCATCATCGATGAAGACGCTGAATATCTCCATGAAGCCAACTCACGCCTACCGGCAGTATGGGCACCCTGACGCGATTATTGAATCTAGTGCAACCGAGGTCTACGGCCGTAGGCCGTATTCCACCCTCGGCCTCACATCATGCCCATTCCGTCGAACTCGCCGCCCTCTGGCATAGGAGGGGTGGCCCGACTGGAAATCACGTCGTCGATCCTCAGAATCATCACTGCGGTCTCCGAGGCGCTCTGGATTGCCTGCTCGACTACCCTACTAGGCTCGAATACCCTTCCCTCCTTCATGTCCGCGACTCCGCCCTCGTACACGTTGACACCGAAGTGCGATTTGCCCTCGGAGTGCGACTTCCTGAGGTCGATGATGGTGTTGACCGGGTCCAGACCGGCATTCTCAGCGAGAGTTCTCGGAATCACCTCTAGTGCCCCTGAGAAAGCCTCGATTGCCATCTGCTCCCTTCCACCTATCCCCTCTGCGTAGGAACGCAGTTCACGGCTGATGGCTGCGGTGACGGAGCCGCCTCCTGTCAGTACCACTCCGTCCTCGTGTGCAACAGCGACGACGCCAACGGCATCATCGAAGGCCCGGCGAATCTCGTCCACGACGTGTTCGGTGCCGCCTCGGAGAAGGACCGAGACACTCTTGGCGTCAGGGCAGCCTGTAACGAAGACCATATCCGACTCGCCAATCTTGCGTTCCTCGACCTTGGATGCGCTTCCCAAGTCGTCAGAGGATAGGTCGTCGATGTTCGTGACTATCCTACCGCCGGTTGCCTTGGACAGGGCCTCCATATCGCTCTTCTTGGCCCTGCGTATGGCGAACAGACCGGCCTTCGACATGTAGTGCTGAGCCACGTCGTCGATGCCCTTCTGGCAGATGACCACACTTGCCCCGGAGTCCTGAATCTTGTCGACGAGGGACTTGAGGTACTGCTCCTCCTCATCTAGGAACTGCGACAGCATGTTGGGATCGGTAATCTGGATTTTGGCATCGACCTCGGTCTTCTTGACCTCGATGGCCGAGTTAATCAGCGCTACCTTCGCATCGGAAACGCTGCGGGGCATCCCGCTGTGGACGCGCTCCTTGTCTAGGATGATGCCGTCGACGAGGGAACTGTCCTTGATGGAGCTGCCTTGCCTCTTCTGCACCTTGATGTCATCCAGATCGACCACTGTCTCCCCGTCGACTTCCTGAGCCACGGCGAGCACCGCCCTGACCGAGATGTCAGCGAGGAACTCCTTGACGGCACCCGCGCTCTTGCCGGTGAGCGCGGTCTTCGCCACCTCCTCCAGCATGTCTTGGTCGACTTCAATTGAATGCGCCTCTATCAGCTCCGACGCCTTGTCCGAGGCGAGCCTGAAGCCCTCGCAGATGACCGTCGGGTGGACGTTCTGCTCGACTAGGTCCTCGCTGCGCTTGAGCAACTCCCCTGCTATCACGACTGCGCTGGTGGTGCCGTCGTAGCAGTGTTGCTCTTGGGTCTTGGCGATCTCGATGATCATCTTGGCAGCGGGGTGCTCTATGTCCATCTCCTTGAGTATCGTTGCGCCGTCGTTGGTGATGACAACGTCGCCCATGCTGTCGACCAGCATCTTGTCCATACCCTTTGGACCTAAGGTGGAACGAACCGAGTCTGCGACTGCCTTCGCAGCAGCGATGTTGTTACTCTGCGCAGAGCGACCGCTGGTGCGCTCAGTGCCTTCCTTGAGTATGAAAATTGGCTGTTGACCGCTGTACATAGGAAATCACGCTCCGGAATCCGGCGACCAATGGGGGGGTCATAAGCCCTCGCACGGGCGCGAGCGGGTGCGCTCACGGCGCTATTCCCGGTTCTGCTGGTCCAACCAGCGCTGACCGTAGTGGACCCACTGCTCGACCGTCCATCCTTCGGGGAGGCCCTCGTCGGGAATCGGCGGGACCCCGGGTGGCAGCTCGGGCTCTGGCTCGGGCTCTGGCTCGGGCTCTGGCTCCGGCTCGGGCTCAATAGGAGGAGGTGGTGGCATCTCAGGGGGTTGCTCGAAGATCTCCTTCGCCCCCCCATACATCGAGTTGGCCACATCGTCGTCAGCCGGGAGCTCCGGTGCGTCGGGTATTGACTCGTCCCCGCCCCAGCCGCTGCCGTCGACGGTCATCTCGTAATTATCCAGAGTGGATATCTCCTCCATAGGCGCGGTCGCGCTCTTGAATATCCTGAGGGACGCTAGCAGTACAGCGACCATGACTCCGATTCCAATCAGCAGGAAGAGGATGTTCCCGGCCCACCATGCCGTCTCCTCTACGTCGACCCCCGTCTCTATTGGATTCAGCTTGTGCATCACGACCGAGCCGTTCATCGATACCTTGTCTCTGTCTCCGTCGACCTCGAGAGTTATCTCAAAGGTCATCTCGTTCGCTACGAGGTTCTCGAGGTTGTCCTCGGTCACCGTCAGCCAGACCGTGATGGTTCTCGAGTCGTTTGCGAGCAGGACGAAATCCCTGTCTCCGGCGTCGACTCGCGCGTCGAAGATGTTGAAGAAGATGTCAGAGTTCCTGTCTATGTCAGCCCTCAGAAGTTGGTCATCGGGATACAGGTTGACTACCGTGTACACCAGAGCGTAGTCGTCCCCGCTCTCGGTAATCTCCAAGGGCATAGGGGCGAGCACTTGGAAGAATCCCTGAGTGCCGACGATGAAATCGGCCGTCCCGCTTCCGGTTACGGTGAGGCCGTCACTGGTCGCCTCGACGCTGGAAGCAATCAGGGTGACTTCACGTTCGCCTGCGGCGGAGAAATCGAACGAGTACCGCACGGTCAGGTTCAAAGACGAGCCGGCCGGGATGTACGGAGTCCTGCCGTTGGTCAGCCCAGTTGCCTGAACCCAGACGTCGGGGTGACTGGTCTGGAAGTCAATAGTGAAGGCATCGTTGACGTTTCCGTTGTTCCAGATTTCCCAATTGACGGTCCTAGCATCGTCACCGCCCCTGAACACCTCCTCAGTCATGTCTAAATCCTCTACTTCGACGAGGTTTGTCACGGGGACGGTTAGCAGCACCCTGACGCTTGATTGGTAGTCCGAGTTGTCCTGGCTGGCTGCGATGACCCAAATCTCGTAGGTCTCGTTCGCGATTCCGTACGGCATAGGCAGCAGCAGCATGACGGTGCTATCTCCTCCGAACGGATCTATTCCGAGGCTCTGCTCGGCGTTCAGTGAGACGCCGAGTTTCCAGTCGGACAGCACCGTCAGGTCGAACGCCTCCTCGGAGTTTCCGTTGTTAACCATCCTAATCTCGATCAGCCTTAGGAAGCCATCTGCAGCGGCCATAATCTCCGTGGTCTCTGGCTCGAGCACTAGGTCGTGGAACACCGGGACCTCGATGTATATGGTCCAATCAGCAACGAAGTTGGCAGGGGGCCTGCCACTTGCGAGTAGGGTTATCGGATAGGTCCCGGGAGGCATCTCGTCGGGCACGATGACGGTCGCAGTGAGTTCGAACTCGTCGGTGATGTTCATCGAGAGACTGGTGACCACGGAGCCGTTGGCATCGTTCCAGATTAGGTTCTCGGCACCCCAGCGATTGTCTCCGAAGGTGGCGCCTAGGTTCCAGGTCGCGATTTGGTTCCCGGTGTTCTTGATTACCATAGCGACATTCCCGGTTGTTCCCGGGTACAGGACTGCAGCGGGGTTGGCGAGGGTCTTCTGATCGAGTGTAATCGAGTACGATGCTATGACCGATACGGGCAACTCGATGTAGACCTTGGAGAGGTTTGTCGTCCCGTCGTTCACCCAGACGAACCAGTCGAGTTCCTCGACGCTGGCGCCCTCGGGTATGCTGAGGTTGAACCAAGTGTCCATGGTCTCTAGAGCGTTGATGACTTCCGATACGACGTAATTGTCATGGTCGAACATGTTGTTAGAGTCGATCCTCAGCGGGTAGTTGTTCATCCACGTCTGGTTTGAGACCTCGGTGTATAGGCGCAGCGTGATGTCAACATACCCGTTGTTCTTGATTTTGCAGTACAGCGATGGCGGCCGGGGGTCATCGGGGATGACCATGTAGGCGTTGGGCAGCGGGTCGTCGCAATCGACGTCGATTGTGTACTCGGCGACCTTCTCGAACCCGAACAGGAGGAATGAATCTAGGTGAATGCCTTGGTTCGCTAAGGAGCTGTTGGAATCGAAGCGAAACGCGAGTGTGTAGTCGGCGTTCGGGTGCACGTCGGTCATGTTCCAGATCATCTGTGACCACTCTCCGTGGTTCTTGGACAGGTTCTGCGCGGTGTAGTTGTAGTGGGCGAGAGAGCCTCCAGCGTCAGCCTCAAGCCTAATCTGGTCACCGGCAGCCATCTCGCCCCAAGCCTCGGTTACTAGGTGCATCGAAATGAAGTCGAACGACCTCACTCTAATCTTGCAGAAGTTGTTGCCGTAAAGGGCCGAGACCGCCGAGTCAAGGGTTCCGTACTTGAGCCCGTGCCCAGGGTCATCGCAGTTGTCGAACGGGGTGAACCATCCCCACCATAGTCTGTCATGCCTGTTGCTGGCGTAGTCCGAGCCTGGCCTCGACACCCTCCAGTGCCAATCACCTTCTGCACTCGATGCGTTCTCCATCCTCCAATGGCCGTACCAGTCTGGGTCTGACGAGAGGGAGCCATCCGAGTTGTAGCCAGCGCCTGCCCACGTCGGCTCGTTGGCGCTTAACTGATTGGTGCAGTCAATGACCTGATCGCCATCCACATCCCCGCAGAAACCGTTGTCCATCGGGTCCTTCCAGACGGCTACCGGGACCTCCCTGTCCAACTCGTTGTTCTCCTCGTTGTCGTCGGCTAGGCCGCCGTCTATGGTGCCACGTAGTATGATGCCACCGTAGAGGTCGCCGACATCATTGATGGCACTGTGAGCAGCGCTGGGGGTCCAGTAGAACGTCTCGGTCGTGGACTGCAGGCCGGACAGTGTCATGTTGACGTAGTGTTCCTCCATCAAGAACCCAATCGGGTGCCACACCTGCATCCAACCCTCTGCGTAGGCAGGCTGGCTGGACGTACCCGCCTGAGTGAATGTGATGCTCACGAGAATCCACTGGTCACGGAGGACGTACTCGGCGGTCGAGTTATCTGACTGGTTCCACTGATGGGCCGACGTCTGAGAATCGCCGAGCTCGATCGAGGTGACTTCGAAGTCAATCAACGCCTTCGGGGTGGCCGCACGCTCGTCGACGGTCGTAGTCATCACCGAGTTGGCGGCCAACGGGGCCGTACTCATTACTAAGAGTAAGGACACCAAGAAGAACGGGGACAGGCTGCGCATGTGACGAATCTTCGGTCCTACAACTGTGTATGAAGGTTCGCTAGCAACGTTCGCCGCCCAAAGGGCGGCATCGAATGGATTGGCGGTTCTCGGGTGCCTCCCTAACCGCCCGGTGGTGGCACAGCCTCGATGAAGGGCTTATGGTGACTCTATGAGGCGTGACTGCTGTGACTGGAGAGGAACTGTACCAGAGGTTCGTACTCTACACAGTGGTCGTGTTGCAAGTCACGCTGGTCCCGATAGTCGGCTTCTCTCTGACCTACTTGCTTGAGGTGGATCAGGACAACTTCTCCATTGCCGTGCGAACCGAGCTTGTCTACTGGATAGTCATCGCCGGCCTGCTGTACGGTTTCCTGTCGCTCCTGCTGGCTCTGTTCTTCGGCGGTTTCAGACCTACTCCGGTCGCTGACAAGGGTGGATGGATGCCGGTGCTCGGCTTGAGCAGGAGAGCGGGTGATCCGGAGCTCATCGACCGGTCGAGGTTGGCCCTGCAGGCGAGTCCTTACGGCAGGATGGCGAGAATCGTGCACGAGAAAACGATGGGCGATGGGCATGACCTGATAGCGGTTCACGGTGGACTCCAACTGCTGGCCGTCCCCATGCAAGTGCTGCTGATTGCAGTGCCGCTGCTCATCATGGAGGGCGTGCCCGAGGGGGTGATCAAGTCGGACCGGGCCTTCGAACTGGGTATGGCAGGCTACATGATTGCACTGTGGATGGCAGTGAGGATCCAACCACTGGTGTCGAGCTGGTTGGTGGCTTACGCGGCGATGTTCAGGAGCGTGCTCTGGCGGATATCGAGGTTCTCGTGGCTGCTGCCGATACTGTTCTTCTGGATTATCGCCAGAACCTTCCTCGCAGCCTCCCTCAACTGGCTAGACGTCGACATCACGCAGTGGGACGAGGTGCAACTCGAAGCGGTCCTGTTGCACGTGGTCGCCCCTGATGCGGTGGTTCCCGAAACCGCTGTAATCGACTTCCTCGTGGCCATTTCGGTGCTGCCGATGGCGACCTTCACCACGATGTCCGTACTTGGGGGGGCGCACGACATGCCCGGTTGGATGGGGGGGCAGGAGAGTGGGCTTGAGAACCTGCAGATGGACTTGCTTGAGAGTCCAGAAGAGTCGGGAGGCGATGAGGTCGTCGAGCCTGAGGAGCCTGATTTTCCAGAGGTCGATGAGGCTGTCGATGAAGAGGCTGAGGAGGACGCTTCAAGCAGGATGATTGACCTTCCATTCAGGCTGTTCGAAGACTGATCATCGAAGCGGCGTGGCCCGTTCGACCATCTCATTCAACAGGACCCATCCGGAGCCGATGGCCAGTCCGAATCCGATTGCAGACGGGCCGAGGGCATACAGGTATGCTAGTGAGAACAGCAGGATTGCAAGTGCCAGCGTGCTAGACCCTATTCTAGGACTCTCGCTGCCGATGTAAAGGCAGACGAGGAAGAGCGTGAATGCCTCGATTAGCCCCACCTTAGTCAGTCTCCCCTGAGGTCGGCCAGCACCGCCTCGACCCGGTCCATGCCCCTCTCGATGTCATCACGGCCGATGGTGTAGGCGAAGCGGAGGTGCCCCTCACCCAACTCGCCAAACGCCGTGCCGGGAGAGCACAACACTCCTCCCTCAAGCAATGCCATGGCTATCTCCTCGCTATTCATCCCAAAGACCTCGACCTTAGGGAACACGTAGAACGCCCCGGTGGGGACGTGACAGGAGACTCCTGGCATCGCATTGAGTCGTTTACAAATCAGGTCTCGCCTAGCCTTGAACTCTGAGCACATCTCCTCGGGATAATCGGGAGCGTTCTCAAGGGCCTCAAGTACAGCGTGCTGCATGGCGTCGTTGCTGCAGGCGGTGACGTAGTACTGCATCTTGGTCAATTGCGACATCGCATCGGCGTCTGGGGACAGCAGATACCCGATTCTCCATCCGGTCATGGCGAAGGTCTTGGAGAACGACTGCACCATGATGACCTTATCGTAGCCCGCCCCTAGGAAGGAGACGTGCTGGGCGTCGTACACTATACGGTCGTAGACCTCATCGCTAATCAGCCAGAGGTCGTGCTCCTTGGCGAAAGCCACGAGTTCGTCCCTTTGGGACTCGTCCACGTTGCCACCGGTGGGGTTGCCGGGGAAGTTGTACAGGATGGCCACCGTGTTCTCATCCACTCTGGATTCGAGGTCCTCGATGGTCGGGACGAAGCCGTTCTCGAAGGTGCAGGGGTACAGGTTAGGCTCGCCTCCACAGATTACCACGTCCGAAGGGTACAGGGGGAAGTAGGGCTCGGGCAGTAGCACATTGTCCCCGGGGCCCACCAAGGCTAGGAAGATGTCCAGTAGACCGTTGGTCCCGCTCATGGTGATGCAGACGTTCGACTCGTCGAGCCCCGGCTCAAGGTGTTGCCACATTTCGGCGATCTTCTCCCTCAATGCCGGGAGCCCGGCCGTTGTGGTGTACTTGTTCCGGCCGTCCTCCATTGCCTTGGTGAACGCCTCTATGGCGATTTGAGGTGGCTGGAAGTCCGGCTCTCCCAAGCCGAACTGCACCGCGTCGTCCCCCGCCATGTCGAACATCCTCCTGACTCCAGTAGGACGGATGCTGTTGGCACGCTCGGAGAACCCCGCCATGGCCGGCGGACGAGAGTTCTAGGCTTTGAACAAGGCGCTTCGAATCCTGCGGATTCGCTATTCGGGGTCCTGTTCAGGAATCAGTTCGGCTTCGAGCACTTCCTCGACTGCCGAGTCCTCCTCCCTGCGCCACCTCGAGAGCAGGCTGTCAATCTCGCCGTCAGAGCGCATTCGGACGAGGGACAGCGAAGCCAGCCAAATGACGAAGACCACGCCGATTCCGAATATCACGAGTGGGGGTACGGAGAAGTCCGAGGCGCTGCCTGCCGTGCCGTACACGGTCGCTAGAACGGGTAGTGAGTGGCCATCTCCCGAGACTGCCCTGACCTCGATCTGATGGGGACCCTCCCCTAGTTTGGACGGATCTAGGATGACGTGCCATGAGAATGGCGTCAAGGCGCCTATCTCGGCGGGCTCGGCAGAGTACGTCGTCTCGTGCCACTCACCCCCGTCGATTCTGAACTCGACCCTGTCGACGCTTCCCAGCTGACCCCATGCGTGTCCTGTGACATTGATTGTACCGTTGGAGTCGATGAGTTTCAGGAGGTGGTTCTGCAGGCTGACGTCCAAGGAGTCCGTCTGGTCTGTCTGGGCGATGTGCTGTGCCATTGCTACGGCTGCGTAGGCGTCCACCATACCCCACCCGAAGTCGCGGTTCCAGTATGGGTCAATGTCAGGAACACTGGGCTCTCCCCTGCGCTCTGCGGTCTGCTTGAGAATCTCCTTAATCTGCAGAGGGGTGAGGTTGCCATTCGCCTCGATGACAAGCGCGATGACCCCGGTGACCGCAGGTGTGGCGTAGGACGTGCCGCTGCCGCGTCCGGTGTAGGTGTTGTCGGAGGCATCGCCACCGAGGAAGTTGTTGCACCCTCCGCTGGTGACGCAGCCTTCGGCCTGGACAATGTTGGTCCCGGGCGCACTGAGTTCCGGTACGAGTTCGTTGAGGGGGTTACCGTCGCCGTTGTCCTTGCGAGGTCCCCGGGAGGAGTAACTGGCTATGGTGTCGTCCGTGCGGTTGACGGTATTGAGGTCGTCAGTCGCCGCAACGGTGACCGACAGGGAAGACGCGCTCATTCCCGACAGGCCGTCGTTGTCCGGCCCGTCGTTCCCAGCAGCGTTGGAGACAGTGACCCCTGCCAGCATCGCGTCATCCAGTATTCTACTGTGCATGTCCGTACCGTCCGAGCCGCCGTTCTCATGGCTGGTAATCCCCCATGACAGCGAGATGATGTCTATACCGTGGTTGGCCTCGTCGACCCCAGCCCAAGCATCGTCCCTGTGGTCGATAATCCACTGCAGGCCGTTCATCGCGGACTCATAGAACTCCTGCTCCAGCAGGTAGTTCTCGAACGGACCCGCGCCAACGTCAGTGCCGATTCTTACATCGACCAGCGAGGCGTTCGGGGCGGAGCCGTAGTAATCCGACTGAGAGCCGTCTGCCTCGATTCCCGTTGCACTGGCCATCCCCATGCACGCGGTACCGTGTTGATTGCCGTCATCGGGATCAAAGGAGCCATCCTCCTCGCGACCCCCCGCTAGGAGGCACTGAGGGTCTGTGTGCACATAGCAAACGGCATCATACCCTGCCACGAACTTGCCCGAGAGGCCGGGGTGCTCGTTGTCAACCCCGGTGTCGGTGAGTGCTATGTTCACCCCGCGTCCGCTGACCCCGAGGTCCCATGCACCCACTGGGTACTCCGTGGAGTTGCTAGCCTTGACCGCGGGTGTCTGGATGTCGCCGAAGAACACAAGAGAGCCGTACCGTTCAACCATCACTACGCCCTCCAACTGGGATAGGACGTGCACATCGGAGGCGTCCACGTCCCCGATCAGCACAGCGTCGACCGAGAGAAGTTCCAGATGTATGTCGTGACCCATTCGGGCTAGATCGAGTCGATTGGATTCGGTGACCTTGCCATCGTAGGAGAGTCCTACGTTAACCGGACCGGATGCCGTCTGCAAAGAATCGTGGATGCCGTTCCTGTCAGAGTCCAGAGATGTCCACGTCCACCACGGCCCGGGGTTAGCCCAGCTTACAGCAGCCTGGGTCGGTGGCGTGGTCTGCTGACCATCGCCAATCAGATGGAGCCCGTCCGAGTCTAACAGGGATGCCTGCGGAGGAGCCACACTACCAGCCAGAGGGACTAGGAGCAAAGCGCACATGATGGCGTGGAGTCCCTTGGCGTCCATCGAGTCACGCGAAATACGCGAAGTCCTTCAACCCAACCTATGTCGGAGTTACTGAAATGCTGTACGCACTGGTGCATATGGTGGGGGCACTGGGATTTGAACCCAGATCAGCGGGTGTCTTCCGCTTAGCGTGCACCTGGATTGCGCACGCTCTCGGGTTGCGACGGGTCGGTGCTCCAGTTGGTCATCAAAGCCATCAGAAAACCCACTCGTCGTCATTCCCGTGCAACTGGAGCCCGCGGTACTACCAGGTTATACTATACCCCCTTAGGAGTGCATCGCCATAGGGCCTCGCTCTTATGATGCTCTCGGTCCGTCGAATGGGATCTCACAATGAGCCCATGACCGGGCCCACCAACAGAGCCAGCACCACCCAAGTCCCTAGGATCGCGGAGGCGAGTCCCCACGCACGCGGGCGTATGCCCACACTTAGCCACCCGAACACACGAGAGAGTTTTCCTGGTGACAGGGCTACGAGACGTGCTATGTTGACTACAATCCCTGCAGCGACTAGGAAGCCCAGCATGGCAAGCACGGAGAGTGGGATTCCCAGTATGTCCGATCTAGCGACTGCACCCACTCCCTGAGGAATCAGTGCAGGCGTGCGCAACCACAGCAGCCAAGCCAGCCAAAGTCCCAGGTAGGCGTCCTCAGCGAAGCTGGCTCTGTCGCGCCAAGAGCGGAATCCATCAGGTAGGCGCGAGTATGCCACTGTGATCAAGCGCTCGACCTCGACTATCTTGCCGTACAGCAGTACTGACAGTCCGTGGTACACGAAGACCACCGCGAGCAGTAGCTCGACCCAGATCCAGAACGCACCTAGCCCAAACGCGGCCATCAGCGCCACAGGCAGGGCCCAGAGTCCGAATCCCGTGGCCGCGCCGGCTGCGGTCATGAGTGCTCCAGCACCTGGGAACAGAGGCTCCTCAGGCAGCTCCAACTCCCGGTCTCTCGGCATGGCGAGAACAACCAGAGGTAGCAGTGCAGTTCCGATGATCACCGAGAATAGTGACAACGGGTTATTGCCTGAGCCTCTGGAGGCAGATGAAACGGCCTCATCTATCTCCAGTGCCGACATCGTGCCTGGTTGCCAATCGGTGACGAAGCCTGCTGAGTCGATGATTATGACAGCGTCCGTGGCGCCACTTGGGAACGCCTTACCAACGGCAGCATCTGCCTCGTCCATGAGCAGGGGCCATGACTCGTTGAGGATCAGAGAGTAGGTGTCCAGATCGACTGACTGGACGCCCTCACCGGTGGCAATCTGGATGAATGCGATTTCAGAATCACTGATTATAGCAGCACCACGGAAATCGTCGAACTGCCTGATTGCATTGGGCGAGCCGGTTCGGAACAGCCCGACGACCACGGCATCGCTCCCCTTCAGCAGTTCGGGCAGTTTGACCAGTTCTCCCTCGTGCGATAGCAACGCGAACGATGGGGAAGCTCCCTCCTCCCTCGGGGCGTTGCTGTCTATGTCAGGTAGGTGGATGGCAGGACCGAGTGCTGCTATCGCAAGTAGCAATAGTATCGCGTAGGTCTGTATCGGCAGCATCGCCTCGCGCATCGACACTCCAATCCAGGCGATTATCCCCAGAGGGACCACGACTGCGGCCCACATCGAAGACAGCATCGGTTTGGCATCCTGCGGGACCTCAAAGCGAAGGACCCCGATTGCGTCGCAAAGCTCCCCTGGATTCTGGTCGGTGATCATGAAGCAAGCGTCAATCATGTATCTGCCAGGCATCAGAGGCTTCTCCGAGGACCAGGTCAGTATCGTCCTGTTACCCTCACCGGTCCTCGTTCCATGAGGAGTCTCAAAGTGCTCCAATCGCTGATCCTCCTTGCCGAAGCCATGGACCATCTCATCCCAGTCTAGTGGCCCCACTATCTCAAGCACTTGCCCATCAAAGTCTCCTGGCCCCCATGGAGAAATTGGTGTGAATTCTACCCTTGCCATTCTATTGGAGTCGATGCTGTATTCTAACTTCGGTTCGATGACATCCCCGTCGAAGATGATTCCGGAGGTCGCATCATATGTCCCCCACCAAAGGACCCCCTGCTGTAAGCAGTCGTGCTGTACATCGACTTGTAGAGAGACGAGATCCCCTGATGCCAGTGAGACGTTGACATCGAGTGCCTGTACTGTGAACTCGTGGGCCGAGAGGTACGATTCCTCCATAGGCAGCGAATTGGTCTGAGCGTTTCCTATGACCACTGTGCTACCGAGAGACAGGGTCACTAAGAAGGAGGTCTCAGCACCAGCGGAACCCGGTAACACGTTAGTCAGTCTACAACCGTCGTTGGTGGAGTCAAGAGATGCAAAAAGCCGCACTGTGATGTTGCCCTCGAACCTGAACGACTCCGATAGGGGCGCAGATTGGATGTCAATCAGATTGGGATTGAGCGCGGAACTCGTCTTGGTGAACTCGGCCCTGCCTAGGGGCTGACCGGTGTTGGTGGTCCAGTTGCGGTCTAAGAACGGCTGATCCTCCGTACCCTTCAGATACAGCATGTGAGTGTCAGGGAGTGTCCATTCGATACCTGGGCCTTCGGCTTCCATGGCATCCTGAGCGTTGACCATCAGGGATGTCGAAGTCACCGTCAGAAGCAATACTAGGGCAATCAAGGCCCCGGCTCTAGCAGCTCCAGTCCCCTCTCCCATGCCCTTGTCTCCTTACCACTCAGTACAAACCCCTCGTCTTGATGTTACAGGAACCTGAATACCACCACAGCAGCCATTACCGCCCCGGAGAGCGTTGCCAGGAAGTTCACGGTATGCTTGCCGATGTATCCTCTATTCTCTAGGAGCTCTCCTAGGATTGAATCGATCTGGCACCCAAGCCAACCCACAATCGTTACCGTAACGAAGATGGTGGTGGCGCTCATCTCCTCTCCGTAAACTGGGGCGAGCAGAGCGGTCGATACGGCGATAATCAAGGCTCCGAGCAGCGCTGCTATCGTGCCCGTCGGAGACATCCCTCCGTTGGTCCCGGGCGGTACGGCCTCGAGGGTGATGATGCTGCGTGTCCTCGGGTCTAGGCTGCCGATCTCCGAGGCCAATGTGTCTGAGAGGGCCACCGATACACTGCAGGTCACGGCTAGGAAGTACCAATCTCCGTTGCCGAACCAACCGAGTATCGCTACAATGGATGCGGCCGCACCGTTAGCCATCACATTGCGCCATCCCCTCGCGCCCTCGTTGGACTCTTGAATCGAAAGTGCTCGCTTCTCCTCGAAGCGCCACTTGGTTGCGATGGAGGCCACGAAGAGGAATATTACGAGAATGATGAGCCATGTCCAGTGCCCAAGAAGAGAGACTGTGAGTCCGACAGCCATGGCAGCGAGCATTCCGCTCAGGTTGAGCATGTCACGGAGCTTGGATACCAGCAGCAACCCGACGACCAAGGCGATAGAAATCATCTGGTCGTCGGAAAAGTAGGTCGATGGGTCCACCATTCTGCTCGTTCTCGCTGCCTTGTGCAGCGGTCATGAAGGATTCCCCTGTGAGAAGTCCGTTCCCGTAGGAACGGAGGTATTTTCGAAACCCGAGCTTTTCTGCTTGTTGCTGCTCCGAAGATTCAAGGGTTCTAATCCGTTCCACCATATATGGCCGATGGGTCGGATAATGACTCATTTGAATCCAGAGTTGGCAGTGCCTTGGACAAGATCGATGAGGCATCGAAAAAATTGGAGTCTTCAATCAAGCAGAAACTCGACAGTAGAGAGAGTGAAAAAGAGTCCGCCGCCAATGAAATTAATCACGATGATGAGCAATCAAACCAAGGGTCGACGTTGTCAAAGACCCGGGAAGGGATGAGCGATATAGGAAGCAGAATTTCCACAACTGTAGAAAAAGCAGATATTCCAGGCAAAGCAACCGGGATAGGCAATTCAGCCAAAGGTGCGGGGAGTGCGATTTACTCTGTATTGAAGAGTGTCGGAAGTTTTCTCCCTT
>JASMMD010000017.1 GCA_030748335.1 Candidatus Thalassarchaeum sp.
GACGTGGAACTCGCCAGAGGGAGTTATTCCCGAGGCGATGACCTGTGATTCGCCACGCGCCCTCAGAGTCTGCGCGGTGTGGTCCGCCCAGTGCATTCTACTCCCTCAGACTGAAACTACTCTGACCAGTCCACGGAGGGGCACGCCCTCGAGCTCGTTGTTGTTCGACTTGTTGGCGAGCACCATACAGAGTTTGACGTCAGCTCCCGCTGACCTGAGGTTCCTGATGGTCTTGCTCATAGTGGTTCCAGATGACAATACGTCGTCGACCACGACCACGCTCTTGCCGGCCACGCCAGCGAAGACCTCGGAGAGGTGGCCGCCCTCGTCCTCGCTAATGCTCCTGCTGATTGATAGGTCGAGGTCCATTTGTCCCGCTATGGCCTGAGCGAAGGCGATTCCGTTGAGGCTGATGCCCACTATCGCATCCACCTCATCGCCAATCTCCTCCTCGATGATGTCGACGAAGATGTAGGAGGCGGCCTCTATTCTTCCGGCCTTGACCGCGATTGATCTCCAGCCTACCTGGATGTCCGAGGGACGGTCCTCGGTGGCGACCCCGCTCGAGGACAGCCACTGGATGGTGGTCTGGGACAACGAGAGCTCGTCGGCTATCTGTTGGGTGTTCAGACCCTTGTTGCGAAAAGCCTCGACCTTGCCTCGCAACTCCTCTATACTGAGTGGCATCAAACCGCCCCACCGCTGGCTATCTATGAACTCACCGGGGATGGAATGTGGGTAAAACCCGTCTTTGGGGCGCTAGAAGCGCCCGGTGCTGCCAAAACCGCCCTCACCACGCTCGGTCTCCCCTAGCTCCTCGAAGTCGACCTCTCGGAAACTGAGATCGGGTATCGGCGAGATCAGCATCTGGGCTATCCTCTCGCCGGCCTTGACCGTGTACGAGTCCCCCTCACCTATCCAGGTCATCAGCACGAACAGCTCACCCCGGTAGTCCGCGTCGATGGTGCCGATGCTGTGTGGCAGGATGAGGCCCTTAGAGCCCAGCGAAGAGCGCGCCCTCACCTGTCCCTCATAGCCCACCGGGATTGCCACATGGAGCCCCGTACGCAGCTTGACACTCTGGCGGAAAGGCACTGACGTGTCCTCGAGTGCGTACAGGTCCCAGCCCGCGGCGTGCTCGCTTCCCCTAGTCGGCAGCCTCGCATCGGGGTGGGTGCGTGCCACCATGACCTCGAGCCCTCCGTCCATGAGTCCCGTTCTCTGCCCCGGTCTTTGACCGTTCGCAAGCCGCTGATGACGCCCGGTGGGGTGAAAAGGGGGCCATGATTCGGCAGGCTGATGGCCGACTACGAGTACGATGCACTGCTCGACCGTGCGCGCGAGCGCATACCTAAGGACATCAGCGAACGCTCGCGCTGGACCATGCCCGAGCCGGACATCCTCATCGAGGGTAGCCAGACCATCCTGCGGAATTTCGCCGACGTGGTCAATGCGATGGACCGCGATGCCAACCACGTCTACCAGTTCCTGCTCAACGAGCTAGGTACCTCAGGCACCCGCGAGCAGGTCCGTGTGATGTTCAAGGGGCGCGTCCCTCCTGCTAGAATTAAGGAGAAACTGGTCGCCTACGTCAAGGCGTTCATCCTGTGCGACCAGTGTCGCGCACCCGACACCCGCTTCATCAAGGAGGGCAGGACCAGCCTGCTGAAGTGTCAGGCCTGCGGAGCAACTAGGCCAGTTAGGCTCTGAGTCTGCGGACTGCTTTGGCCCCATTGCCGAATACCGGAGGAATCGTTATACCGAACCCGGTACAACCAGTGCCATGCCAATAGCAAGGTACTGGGTCGTGAAGACCGGTGGAAATGAAGTAACAGAAGATATGGTGAATGTCTGGAAGGAGAACTTCCTAGACTACGCAATGCAGAATGGATGTATGAGAGGGGCACTGGTAGCCGATGAAGAGAGAATCATCGCAGGCACGATATGGCCCGATATGGCTACACTGGAAGCAGTCGTGGAAAGCGACCACTACTCCGTAATCGGAGAGGCAGTGGGCGCATCATGGGGTGCCGGTGGAATCGACCTCTCGGAAGACATCGAGTTCGTCTGCAATGGCGACGTCCTCGCGATGATGGTTCCCGGTGGGATGTAGTCAGGAGAAGTCGAGCAGGATCTTCCCGCGATTCTTACGATCGTGCATGTGCTTCTGGGCCTCGGCGACCTGCTCGAAGCGCCATACCGAGTCGATGACCGGGTCTATCTGGCCTTTGAGGAGCATGCCCGAGAGGGCTTCGAGATGCCCCTTGAACACAGACTCGTCATCTAGCAGGCCCATGTGGACCCCGAAGACCGCCTTGTTCGAGCGCATCATCTTCAACGGGTCGAACTTGGGCGTCGATGCCCACATCCTGAGGGCCGTCACCATGGAGCGCCTGTCTCCCTTGACGGCTGCCGAGGCTCCGAAGCAGTAGAGCCTGCCACCACGTCGGAGTGCCTTGTAGGAGCGCATCAAGTGTTTGCCTCCGACAGGATCTATGGCATGGTGAACTCCCTTTCCACCAGTCATTGACTTGCATACCGTGACGAAATCCTCGGACTTACTGTCGACGAAGTGCATCCCTAGCGACTCGACAAATTCTCTCTTCGGGGCCGATGCGGTGCCAATGACTGTGGAGGCTCCGTACGCTTTGCAGATCTGGGCAACGGCAGTACCCACGCCCCCGGCAGCGTGGTGGACGAGTACGGTCTCCCCTTCTGACAGGTTGCCTAGATGCACAAGCATGTGGTAGGCAGTACCGTAGGTCACTGGGATGGCTGCAGCTTGGTCGAACGAGACCGAGTCCGGTAGCCGAATCACCCGCCCGGCGTCTAGTGCAATCTGCTCGGAGTAGCCTCCGAATCCGGTCATCGCCAGCACTCTGTCCCCCGAATCTAGACTCTCTACACCGTCTCCGACCTCGATTACCTCACCGGCCGCCTCGTAACCGGGCGTGAAGGGGTATTCGGGGTTGGAGCCGTACAGCCCCTGACGCATCATCAGGTCTGCGAAGTTGATTCCAGCTCGGTGTATGCGAACGGTAATCTGGCCGGGACCGGGCACCGGGTCGTCGGCCTCGACTATGCGTATCGAGTCGACCCCGCCAACCTTGGGGTAAACCACCTTGCGCATTCAATCACCCATCAGGTACTCGTTGGCGACATCCCCGCCCGCAAGGTGCTGCAGTATCCGTTCCATTCCCTCGTCGTCTTCTGGCAGAGTATACCAGATACCCTCAGGGTAGATCACGCATGACGGCCCGCTCTCGCAGTTGTCGAGGCAGCCCGCTTTGTTGACTCGCACGTCCTTCAGCCCTTCGGCGCGCGCGGCTCGCTTCAGGCGAGTGAGGATATCGAGCGAGTTCTTGGCAGCACAGCATCCGCGGGGACTGTCGGGAGACCTCTCGTTGGTGCACACGAAAACGTGCATCCTGAACTGGTGTATCATCATCTCACCTATATCTCGTCGAACTTGGCCGCGAGCACGAAGTCCGATTCAGTCATACCGTCGATCTTGTGCGTCCAGATTCTCGCCATCACTCGGCCCCAGCCCAGCTCAAAGTCGGCGTGGTGCCCCTGCTCCTCACAGATGGCAGCGGCCGAGTTGGTGAACTCCAAGGCCGAGACGAAGTCGGGGAACGACCATGCCCTCTCGAGGTGGTGTCCATCCACGACATCCCACTGCTCGTGTACCTGGGGAATCAGAGCGGCCCACTCTTCTTCACTAAGGGGCGGAACTCCTCCTTCGCAAGGCTCACAAGTCCTCGATGCGAGGCCGGTCATGACTCAGCCCCACAGGTGGCTGTCGTCACTACCGTCGGCGCTCCGTTCGGCTTCCTCGTGCATGCTGGAGCGTCGACGCATGTCCTCCTTCTCGAAGGTCATGAGCTCTCTGTCTTCGATGTAGGGGTGACGCAGATGGGTGACCAGACGGACCTCTACAATAACATCCCTCGCGATGGAGCGGAACTCACCGCTCTCGTCTAGCACCTCCACCGCGCTCCTCGAGGTCCCAATCAACATCCCCCTCACCCAAGGGTCGGTATCTGAGGGAAGCGCCCTAGCATCGAGCAGCACCTCGATGATGTCGTCCTTCCTGAGCCCTGACTTACGCTCTAGGAGGGGCCCATGGAAAACGTCGTTCAAATCACTTAGATCGGGCGAACCGTACTCCTCGTGTATCTTCCTCGCCCAGCCTGGGAGGTCATCGATTCTCTTGCCTCTGCGCTTCGCAGTCATGGCCATGCGTGGGAGTGGTGATAGAAAAGGAGTCGGATGCCACAAATCGGGCCTATGGCCCGAACTGGTGGCTTGAAGTGGGATGGTAGGGGCGCAAGGTCGGAGGGGAGCTCATGGCATCGGTGGACTGGCGTCACATACCCACGGTTCTGTATCCTCAAGAAATCCTCGATAAGGCATTCAGCAGGGCCAGCAAGCAGTCCGATCTCGTCGAGGACCCCGACAAGTACCACAGGGTACGCAAGCAGATGAACAGGATGGTGCAGGCTGCAGCCGACGTCATCGACACCACGCTGCTGAAGTGGGTCGCAAGGTGGCCGAGCCTGAACGCGCTTTCCGAGTTCGACCAGGCCCTAGTCGACGCTGCCGTGGGAAACGACGAGTACCGCAAGAGCCTCGGTACAATCCAGTGGGGAGCCGAGCAGGTCCGCAAGATAGCTGGGGAGACTCAGAGGAAGATACTCCGGTTGCGCAGAATCGAGGGGTTCCACGATGCACGTCGCCATGCTTACGGTAGATTCTCCTCCATACTGGACCAGATCTCGCCGCAGATATTGTGGCTCGGCGAGGCCCGTGATGTGCTTCGCGAACTCCCCTCGCTCGACCCGGCCGAGCCCTGCATCGTGGTGGCAGGGGCTCCCAATGTGGGCAAGTCGGCTCTGATTACCGCGCTCTCGAGCGGAGAGCCCGAGGTCGCATCATACCCGTTCACCACCAAGCAACTCCATCTAGGGCACTTCGAGCATCGCAGGAGGCCCTACCAGATGGTGGACACACCGGGACTACTCGACAGACCGATGTCGGAGCGCAACCGCATCGAGATGCAGGCAATCGCCGCCCTAGAGCACATCGGTGACGCTCTACTGTTCCTAGTTGATGCGACGGAGGGAAGTACATCTTCGCTAGAGGAGCAGGAGCATCTGCTGTCCGAAGTCAAGCAGTTGATGTCGGAGCGACCGATGATAGTCATTTACAGTAAGAGCGACATCCTCGAAAGCCCTCCCGAAGGGGCGGAGACCCTCATCAGTGCACAGACAGGACATGGCCTAGAGGATCTCCGCGCGAGACTCATCGAGACAATCGCGGCTGACGTGGTGGTCGACCCTCTGAGCCTGCCTGATAATTGGCATAGGAATGAAGAGTAGTCACTCGACCTTCCAGTGGTGACCGCATACCGTACAGTACAGCTTGTAACCACCGAAAGAGGGCGGTAGCCCGGAGACATCCACAGCTGCCCCGCAGAGTTCGCAGTTGTGGACTCGCATGACCCTGCACCCCGCCTCGGTTCTTCAACAAAACTGATTTCCGGTCAGGCTTCCCTGAAGCGCTTCCAGAATCTCATCAGTCTCTCGTGCACGAACATCTCGCCGGATCCCGCGAACAGCAGAATCGCCACGAATGCCAGCAGTATCTCGACCACCGGATTCAGCGCTATTTCGGGAGTTATGGTGACCAACTGCTTGCCGCCGACGCCCGATGTGTCGGTGCTCGCCGTAGCGAATCTGTACTCACCGGGCCTGAGATCGAATACCAGAGAACCGTCACCCCCCTCGTCACCGCCAGCGATGAAGTCGAAGTCGTCTGCGGTGCAGGTCGTCAGCCCGTTAGAATCGGGCTCACAGCCGCTGGGAGGGGGGCTGGCTATGACTCCTATCCAACTGCTGTCGGACTGGTTCCACTCAATTGTGAGCTCGATGTCCAGTAGCATGAAGGCAGTAGGGGATACGAGATCCTCACTGGTCATCCCGACCGGGCATCCCGCCGCATCGTCCGTGCACGGGACAAGTGGGATATCGGTGCGGCTGGCATCGAGAGTCGGCCCGTAGAAACTGATTACAACCAGTAGGGCGCATATTACTCCCATCACCGCTGGCAGTACTGACAGGATTCGAATCATCATTGCTATGCTGACCTCCTGTCCTCTCGGTTCAACCTGACGTCCCCATGGCCTGTAGTAGGACCAGAAGTATTGCTATGGCAGGGAACAGGTAGAGCATCACGGTCAGCCGCTTCCTCGAACCCTCTCTCTTTCGCTGCTTCTCGGCGCACTCCTCGTCGGAGCAGACCGGCGGTTCGGCATCGAGCGGAATCGGGGTCCAGCACACCGAGCAGTGCCGATGTTCTCCGACAGCGAACTCGCGTCGGGCACGTTCCTTTCTCTGAGTATCTCTCTGCCTCTTCGCGGCTTCACGGACCTCGCCAGCGGTCCTCTGGGCCGCCTTCCGGATCTTGTCAGCCCTGCTCATTCTACCACCGTGCCTCCGAAATCTCCGCCCTCCATGGCCACTCGGATTGCTTCCGGGTCTCTGCCATCGAGGATGCATAGCGGCATGTCTGCGCTAGCCGCAGCGCTCGCACCCATGGGGTCGACGACCTGAGAAGGGCCGGCTTGGGAGTGCTCGGCTGGACCGACGATGGCTTGCAACTGCGAGTGAGTCAGCCGGTCATGGGCCACCGCCTCGGGGTCAACCCTAGGGTCGGAGTCATGCACCTTGGAGACATTGGTCGCAATGACGCAGCGTTCGGCCGCGACTGCGACTGCGAGCCTGATGGCGACCGCGTCGGTAGTGTGACCGGGACGAGTTCCTCCCATGACGACAACTTGGCGATCTTCGAGTAGCGAGGCTGCCTCGTTGACGCTTCTAGGGATAGTGCCTGAGACCGGGATGCCGGCATCGGCAAGGCTCTCCCTGACTATGGATGCGTTGAGACGGGTCGCTGCGATGCCTATCCTGTCGAGCCTGTCCTCCGAGTCCACGATGGGCCTAGCGAGGGCTATCCCCTCACGTGCGGCGGCTCCGCCGCCGACCACAAGGCCGAGTCTGTCGTCCATCGTCACACGGTCCCTGACGACCTCAATCAGCCCCTCGAGCCAGCTGTGCCTGTGCTCGACCTCGGGCCTGAGCAGGCTACCTCCGAGAGCCACTATCACCGTCGCCATCGAAGGATGGGCGTACATGCCCCCTTTCAATGCCTGCGGCGTCGGCGCGGTGAAGGGTTGAAATGCCGCCCCTCGGGCCTCCGACAGAGGTACAGCATGTCTGATGAGTTGGAGCAGCAACAGCGCAGGCTCCGTCTGAAGAAGGCTCTGGAGGAGCTCACGGCCATGCGCGGCATGGGCACCGAGCTGGTCACGGTCATCGTGCCGCCTGACAGGATGATACACGACGTCAGGCAGCATCTCTCTCAGGAGGCGGGTCAAGCTGCCAACATCAAGTCGAAGTCGACGAAGAAGCACGTGACAGACGCCATAGAGTCTGCCATAGCCACCATCAACCGCTACAAGACCCCCGGAGAGTCGGGAATCGCCATTTTCGTGGGCCACGTCATCGTGGGCAACAACAAGTCACGCCTGATATCCACGGTGGTCGACGATCCACCCCAACCGTTCGCATCGTTCCGCTACCGTTGCGACTCTCGGTTTGAGCTCAGCCAGCTTGAGGAGATGCTAATCGACAGGGCGGCCTACGGTCTATTCGTCATAGACCGCTCCGAGTCAGCTTATGGGTTGGCAACCGGCAAGCGAATGCATTGTCAGGAGCACATTACCTCGCAAGTCCCATCCAAGCACGGCAGGGGAGGTCAGTCCGCGCAGCGCTTTGAGCGTCTGATAGAGGAGGCGGCTCACAACTTCTTCAAGAAGTCCGCCGAGCGGGCATGCTCCTACTGGCTGCCCCAACTGGAGAACCTTGAGGGCATCATTGTCGGGGGGCCGGGAGCCACCAAGGACTACGTCGTCAAGAACGACTACTTCCACCACGAGATAAAGAAGTTGATTCGCGAACCCCACTTCGACGTCGGCTACTCAAATGAGAGCGGCCTGCGCGAGTTGTTACAACGAGCCGGCGGCCTAATGGACCAGATTGAGTTGGAGGCCGAGCGCAATCTCGTCGACCAGTTTCTGAGCGAGGTCATGCAGCCGCATCCGAAGGCAACTTATGGTGAGGCCATGATCAGGTCGGCCCTGAATCAGGGCGCAGTGCACACCCTGCTGCTATCCGAGGCCCTGCGCAAGCGCAGAGTAGGTTGGTCTTGCAAGCCCTGCGGACACGAGTGGGAGGCCACGCAGACGAGCCTCTCTGACATCCCGAACTGCCCGTCCTGCGACTCGGAGGATATCAGGGATGACCCTGACAGGTCGATGGATCTGATGGACGAGCTGACCATGCTCGCGGGCCACACCTCAGCCAAGGTCAGTCTGATTTCGGTGGACACCGAGGAGGGAGCCACCTTGAACGACGCCTTTGGCGGCATCGCCGCACTGTTGAGGTATGCATGGAGTTGATGCGATGAGAATACTGGCAGAGGCGGTTACCCCAGCGATGGGTCGGGCTCTGTCCGAGATGGGGGTCACTGAGTCCGACTGCGTCGATCTGTTAGGGCCGGCTACAGTCGAGGAGCATGGCGACCTAGCACTGCCATGCCACAGTCTGGCAGCAGTTTTGCGACGCTCACCCATGGACATTGCCGAGGAGATTTCCTCGACGCTCGCACCGGCCCTTACTGGTATCGCAGAGGTCTCCGCAGTCAGCGGGTTCGTCAACCTGAGTGCCGAGCCGGACTGGCTCGCCACTCGGCTCTCCGAACTGCTCGCAGATGACCGCCTAGGCATAGCAGAGGAGGAAGCGCGGGTGGCGGCAGTCGACTACTCCGCCCCCAACGTGGCCAAGGAGATGCACGTGGGGCATCTCAGGTCAACAGTCATCGGCGACGCGATTGTCCGGATACTGACTCACAAGGGACACACCGTGCACAGGGAGAACCATGTTGGCGATTGGGGGACTCCGTTCGGGATGCTAATCGAGCACCTGCTTGACCTCGGCGAGGCCAACGCCGCCGAGGAGCTCAGCGTGGGCGACCTCGACGGTTTTTACAAGCAGGCCCGAGCCAAATTCGAATCCGACGACGACTTCGTCGAGCGCTCGAGAAAGAGGGTGGTGCTGCTACAGGGAGGTGACGAAGAGACCCTGAGGCTGTGGAACATTCTCGTCGAAGAGTCCATGCGCTATTTCAACGAGGTCTACCAGATGCTGGGGGTGCTGCTGACCAGCGACGACATCATGGGCGAGTCGAGCTATCACCACCTACTCCCAGTTGTCGTACAGAGGCTGGACGAGAGTGGCCTGCTGGAGGAGAGCGAGGGCGCACGTGTGGTGTACCCTGGCGGCTGGGTCAACCGAGAGGGCGAACCAATGCCGGTCATCATCTCGAAGGCGGACGGCGGCTACAACTACGCCACCACCGACCTCGCTTGCATAATCGACCGCGTCGAGAGGCTCGGTTGCGACGACCTCCTCTACGTAGTAGGAACTCCTCAGTCCCAACACTTCGACATGGTTTTTGAAGTGGCCCAGCAAGCTGGTTTCATGGGCGATTCACATAATGCCGTGCACGTGAAGTTCGGCTCGGTGCTGGATTCCGACGGCAAGATACTGAAGAGCCGCGAGGGCGAGGTCATCAAGCTGGTCGACCTCCTCAGGGAATCGGTCGCCAGAGCCGAACAGGCGGTCGCCGAGAGGAACCCGGAGCTAAGAGGGGTCCAAAGGCAGGAGGTGGCCAGAGCCATCGGGATCGGCGCTGTGAAGTACGCAGACCTGTCTACTGAGAGGACCAAGGACTACGTCTTCGACTGGGACAGAATGCTCTCGTTTGAGGGCAACACCTCGCCATACCTCCAGTACGCCCATGCTAGGATATGCAGCATATTCCGGCGCTCGGGGGCCGAACGCTCCTCGCTCAGGGGCGCTTGCATCTCCCTCGACCGACCCGAGGAGAAGCTGCTGGCCAGACGACTGGCTAACTTCGCTGCGGTCACGGACGACACGCTGGCCACCTACTCTCCGCACCGCCTGTGCACCTACCTGCACTCGGTCGCCTCGGCCTTCGCTACGTTCTACGAGTCCTGCCCCGTCCTAGCCGCCGAGGACGAAGCGACGATGACCAGCAGGCTGGCCCTGTGTGATTTGACAGCCAGGACAATCTCGACGGGCCTGGGTCTGTTGGGTATAGGCTCGCCCGAGCAAATGTAATGTGCAACACCTCGTGGACTCATCATGCCTGCCGTTGGCGATTCAGCTCCCGACTTCACTCTGACAGCCCATGACAAGTCCTCGGTCACTCTGAGCGAGATGAAGGGTGGCAGAGTCGTACTCGCCTTCTTCCCCGCTGCCTTCACCGGGGTGTGCACCAAGGAGATGTGCACATTCTCTGAAGGGATGTCCGTCTTGGAATCCGATGGCGCGTCGGTGTTAGGGATATCCGTGGACTCCCCATTCTCGAACTCAGCGTTCGCCGAGGCCAATGGAATATCGTTTCCGCTGCTATCGGATGTGCACAGGGAGACGGTCAACGCCTATGGCGTGGCACTGGTGGACTTTGTCATCCCAGGGTACACGGTGGCCCAGCGCTCGGTCTTCGTGGTCGAGGCGGATGGCAGCATCGGGTATGCTTGGGTCGCGGAAAACCCTGGACAGGAGCCAGATTATGAGGCAGTGATGGCTCACTGCGCCTCGCCGTAGGCGAGGTATCTCGCTACCGAGCCGTAGATGATTCCGGACACCATCAGACTCTCTTCATTGAAGCGATCCATGGTGTCCAGATAGGTGTGGTACTCGGTCGAGCCAGAGCCGTAGCACACTATGGCCCGACCGTAGTCCTTGTCTGCCCCGTCGCCCTCGTCAATCCCGTAGACGAACGGAGCGTGGTCTGAGTTGTACGGCATCTCGGTCGAAGCGAGCTTCCTGATGTTGATTGGGTACTTGTCTGCCAGCTCTGGGTAGGCCTGCGAGAATGCCTCCACCACCCCGGTGATGTGAGCGACGTCAGCCTGATTGTTGCCGAACATGGTCAATCCGGAGTTCCGCTCCGCGTCGACATGGTTCATGTCGAGGTTGATGTACAGTCTGAGGTGGTCCTCCAGCATCGTCCTGTGCTTGTCGACCCACTCGGTCGAGCCCCACAGTCCCTCCTCCTCGCCACCCCAGGTGCAGAAGTAGAGCGTCATATCAGGAGTACCGAGCCTGAACTCCAGCAGTCCGAACTGCCTCGCTATTTCCTGCAGGGTGGCCACCCCCGAGGTGTCGTCGACGGCCCCCTGCCCGTTGTACACGGTATCGTGATGCGCGCCAAAAATCACCAGTGACTCTGTCTTGCCCTCGATGATTCCACAGGGTACTCGGATGGTGGCCGTTCCCCCGTTGTTCACATCGGTGATGAACTGCAGTCGGGCATCGCCATTGATTACTTCGTCGATGATAGTCTGACCTACGCTCCTTGAGACCATGATGAAGCCCAAGTTATCTGGAATCGGATCTATTGAGGATATCCCTACCGACTTGAAGTAGGGCACGCAGTCGTCTGCCACCAGCTCGTCGCAGTTCTGCCTGTCATTGATTAGGATGAGTCCCTCCAAGTCGTTATCAGCCGCCCGCTCAAACAGGGCGGTGTTACCTTCTGTTTCTGGTTTCAACCAGACTAGTCCTACCGCATTCGAAGCAGAGCCCCAATCGGCCGAGTCGTTGCCGGTTCCGAGGTCGATGACTGGCATGTCATCGACGTAACGAACGAAAGAGGAGCCGCTGTATCCCTGCAGGACGAAATCCTCGCGATGTGAGAACTCGACTATCTCGCGGTTGACGTCCGCCGTCGTGCAAGGCGTGGGCCCGCCGATTATGACTCCGATGTCACCTGGCGTGCACAGTGAGAGCTCGGGCTCACTGCCGATGACGAACATCGGAACATCGAACTCCTCTAGGGTCGCAGGTATGCCCATCGACGAGAAGTTGAGTTTGATCGAATCGGCGGTGTTCTTCTCCTCTATGGTCCCTGAGAGCCTGCCCTCCCAATCTGGATGGCCTAGGTCGACCAGAGATTGTGCGTAATCTCTTGACTGATCAGCATCGAACTCGATTAATTGGTAGTCGGGCTCGCCCCGAATCCATTCGATGATCTCGTCCCCGTACAGAATCACGCCCCCCGAGCCACCGACGAGAATCAGCGCGCTTACGACCAGCACCTGTACCGGCATCTCACGAGCGCGCGCAACGCCAGCAGTAAGGGCCTTTCTGGCCTTGGAAGCAGTGCCTTCTGCCTCGATGACCTCTGCGTCCACGACCGGCTCCACGGAGCCCTCGCCCCTTCGCCGGACTATTGAACCCACGCCGGAGGGGAATCATTGTCAGCCGGTTAGTCGTGACCGACCTCGTCCCCGGTCCAGCGCCTGCCCAGCGAGTGCTCGACCCCCATCTGGTCGAGAATCCGTGCCACCACGAAGTTCACCAAGTCGTCTATGCTCTCGGGCGAGTTGTAGAACCCGGGGCTTGCAGGCAGTATCACTACTCCCCATGCCGACATCCTAGCCATGGCCTCGAGATGAGGAGTCGAGACAGGGGCCTCCCTCGGGACCACAATGAGTTTACGCCTCTCTTTCAACGCCACCAGAGCGCTTCTGGTCGCTAGGTTGTCGGAAATCCCGGCTGCGATTTTGCCGATTGTGGTCCCGCTGGCCGGGCATACGACGTAGGCGTCGAAACGAGCGGAGCCCGAGGCGGAGCGAGCGGCGAGATTGCCGTTGTCCTCTAGCGTGACACCGACCCGCTCGCCTAGGTCCTGCGGGGTGATGCCGCACTCGAGGTCGAGGTTGATTGCTCCGGCGCTGGTGATAATCAGACTGACCTGCCACCCCGCGCCCAGCAGTTCGTCAATCAGACGCACGCCGTACTGCGCACCGGATGCGCCGGTGATGGCCACCACAGCCTCGGGCATGGACAACGGTCATCGCCCCTGTCCTTGAATGGTTGCTTACCTACAGGCTCCGTCCCAGAACCTCGGCGAGGTACCTGTACTCGTCCTCATGGTTGTACAGCTGCGCCGAGATGCGGATGTACCTGACGCCGTGGTGGCGCCACGGCATTACTGGGACTTGGATGCCGTACTCGTCGAGCAAGAGGTTGTGGTACGGGTCACCTTCTAGGCTCATCGGGCCGACTTCGCCCCCCGTCGTGATCTCTACGGAAGCCAGCGCCGATACCATGGAGTCGGGAAACGGCGGACTGGTTCCCAGTGCCTCGCATAGGATGCCCCTGCCCTCTAAGGCGAGGGCGTGGTTACGTCGCATAATCTCGGGCCACCCTCCCTCGACTAGGTCACCTAGATACTCGATTGCCTTCGGGATGCACATCCACGCGGAAGGGTCCTGCGTCCCGGGCCATGCGAACTCAAACTCAAACTTCTCCTGCGCATCGCCCTCGAAAGATGCACCGTGACTGATATTCAGGGGCCGTACGAGGTGTTTACGGTCCTCACGGATGTGCAGGAACGCTGAACCCTTCGGTGAGCACAGCCACTTGTGGCAGTTACCGGTGCAGTAGGCCGGAGCTAACGCTGACAGGTCTAGGGGAACGATTCCCGGGCCATGGGCGGCATCCAGCAGCACGTCCACCCCTCTCGATTGCAGTTGCTCGATCAACTCCTCGAACGGCATCCTCATGCCCGTCGGACTAGTCACGGTGTCAATCAGGGCGAGGACAGTCCTGTCTGTCACCGCGGCCATGATGATGTCAATCACCTCTTGCGGACCCTCGACTCTGAAGGGCACCTCGACGACCACTGTCTTCGCCCCCGACCTTTCGGTGACGAAGTCGACGGCGTTCCAGCAGGCTTGGTATGAGTGGTCGGGGACGATGATTTCGTCCCCAGGCTGCAGCGGCAGGCTCCTGAGCACTGTATTGATCCCTTGAGTGGCGTTGCTGACAAAGGTCATGCCATCGACGTCCGCGTTCACGAACTCCGACAGAGTCCTGCGAGCCCCGTCCCACAGGCCAGGGTAATCCCTCTCGAAGAAATGTACAGGGTCCTGCTCCATCAGGGCCCTGATTCTGCTCTGCTCATCCAGAATCGCGGTTGGAGTGGCTCCAAAGGAGCCATGGTTCAGGAATACGGTGTTCGGATCAAGCGTCCAGTGCTCGGCTAGGCCGCCCTTGCGCGGGCGACTCATGCGGGCATCTCCGGACCCCACTCCATCGGCTTCGACGGCGAGCGCCCTAGGCTCGCCTCGCAGCTTTCGAGCAGCGCCCGCTCGACCCGAGGGATGTCGACTGGGTTCCCAGCGGGGTCCTCTGTGTAGCCTAGGTGAGCGAGACTGGAGTGTACCCCAGCACTCATGCCGCACCCCTCGAGGTCCTCGACCCGTGTCCCAGGGGTGCGGATGTTGATCGACATGCCATGGCGGCTGACCCAGTGCAGGAAGGAGAGGCCTATCGAGCAGATCTTGTGGCCATCTACCCAAGCCCCTTGCATTGAGGGATCCTTGTAGGCTGTCACGCCGCAGTCCGCGAGTGCGCATATCGCCCAATTCTCGAGTCTGCCGATTATCGTCCTGACGCTCTGCTCCGAAACTTCCCACTTGACGATGGGGTATACTACCAGCTGTCCGGGTCCATGCCAGGTGATGCCCCCGCCCCGGTCGGTCAGTGAGGTCGGGTAGCCCTGCACCTCGACGCCGTCCCTGACCGCCTTCGGCCCCACGGTCACGACCTCTGGGTGCTCCACGAGGATGAGGGTGTCAGGAATCTCGTCATCGATTCTCTGTTGCTGCATCTTCTTCATCGTCTCGGCCATGACGTGATGCTCGACTACCCCGGCTCTCAGTACCCTCATCTCGCTCATGCTATCACTTAGCCGATATGTATCGCGTGACCTAGCGTCTTCAGTACGCTCTCGTGGAAAGCCTCTGACATGGTAGGATGGGCGTGGACCGTCCCGGCCACGTCCTCGAGCAGTGCGCCCATCTCCAGCGCAAGGACAAACTCTGCGTGCATCTCAGCCACATGGGTCCCGACCGCCTGCACTCCAAGGATGACGTGGTCGGACTCTCTAGCTGTCACTCGGACGAAGCCCCCCGTCTTCTCCGCCTCGATGCTCAGGGCCCTGCCGCTGGCGGCCAGCGGGAACTTGCCCACGATGACCTGTTCACCGCGCTCCTCAGCCTCCTGTGGAGTCAGGCCGACGGAGATTATCTCGGGCTCGGTGAACACGATGGCAGGGATGGCGACCTTGTCGAACTCGCGCTCGTGCCCCGCGATTATCTCAGCGACCATCTCGCCCTGAGCGCTCGCCTTGTGCGCAAGCATAGGCTCGCCAGCCACGTCACCAATGGCATAGATTCCCGGGACGGAGGTGCGACACCTCCTATCGATCCTGATGAAGCGCCCGGCCGCATCCATGCGGACCCCCATATTCTCCAACCCCCAGCCCTTGGTGTTGGGCTTGCGGCCGACGGTCACGAGAATCTTGTCGACCTTGATGGATTGCTCCTCACCGCCCTTTTCAAAGGTGAGTTCAACCTTCCTCGCAGCCCCCTTACCCTTGATTTCAGCGCCTCGGGCTAGGGCGTTGGTGTGCACAGAAACTCCATGCTTCTTGAGCCAGATCTCTAGCGGCCTGCGCAGTTCAGCGTCCATTATCGCGAGGATACTATCCAGCCCCTCGACGACAGTGACCTCGGTGCCTAGCTTTGCCAGCGCGCACCCAAGCTCCAGTCCGATGTAACCACCACCGACTATGGCCGCACTCTTCGGGAGACGTTCGAGGTCGAGCGCGCCCGTAGACGAGAGTACGAATTCCTCATCGCAGGGCATGAAGGGCAGGTCGATGTGGCTGGAGCCGGTTGCGATGATTACGTTCTCAGCCTCGATTCCGACCGTCCCGTCAGATGTCTCGACGGTGCACCTCTTGGGCCCCTCGAAGGTAGCCCAACCCTTGACCAACTCCGCACCTGCGCCCTTAAGCAGCGCCTCCACGCCCTTGTTCAGACGCTCGACTATCGAGTCTTTCCATGACACCATAGCGGCCATGTCAACCTTCGGCTCTCCATCAACGAAAATTCCCATGTGACCTCCATCGGAGGCATGCTGCCCAAGATGCTCAAAGCGCTCTGCAGCGTGGATAATTGCCTTGCTCGGTATGCAACCTCGGATTAAACAGGTGCCACCGGCCTTGTCGGCTTCGACTATGACCGTACTAAGGCCCAGTTGCGCAGCCCTAATTGCGGCAACGTAGCCCCCGGGCCCTGCTCCGACGACCAGTACGTCGCATCTGCGTGTCTCGCCCATTGTCCACCTCACATGAAGATGAGCGCAGGGTGTTCGAGCATCCTCCTCAGGTGCTGCACGAGGGCTGCGCCATCGGCCCCGTCCACAACCCGATGGTCGAACGAGCTGGATAGGTTCATGATTCTGCGAACGACAATCTGCCCCTCTCTGACGACAGGCATCTCTCGGGCCTTGTGAACGCCGAGTATAGCTACCTCGGGATGGTTGATAATTGGGGTGGCTCCGAGCCCGCCGTCCCGGCCTAGGCTAGTAATGGTGAACGTGGACCCTGTCAAATCCTCAAGGCTGGCGGTACCATCACGCGCGGCGCTGGCTACCCGCTGCATCTCCGCCGCGGCCTGCCAAGCATCCATTGCCTCGACGTGCTTGACCACAGGTACATACAGGCCCCTGCCGGTCTGGGTGGCTATGCCGATGTTAACGGCGCCGTGCCGAGCGACGACGCCTCCTTGGTCGTCGTAGTGGGCGTTGCACTCGGGGTGCTCGGGCATTATCCTCGATAGTGCCAGCATGATGAATGGGAGGTAGGTCAGCTTGGGCTGGCTCTCGTCACGGGAGGAGTTGAGCACCTGCCTGAGCGCCTCGAGCTCGGTGACGTCTACCTCCTCAAAGTACGAGAAGTGCGGAATCGTACTCTTGCTGATGGTCATCTGCTCGGCGATCTTCCGACGCAGGCCGACCACCTTGACCTCGGTCACCTCGGTGCGCTTGGTCGAGTATGATGATGGGGCTGCACCGGTCACCGCGCCATCGGCGGCGATGTAGGCGTCGAGGTCCGCGTGACGAACCCTCCCCGCGGGACCCGAGCCCCTGACTTGAGCCAGGTCGACGCCTCCCTCCCTCGCTCGGCGCCTGATGGCAGGACTTGCTAGAACCCTACTGGATGACGCTGCGGGAGCGGGAGCCGGCTTTGCAGCAGTAGGAGTCGGTTCAGCTACCGGTTCTGGAGCAGGAGCGGGTGTGGGAGAAGACTCTGCTTCCGGTTCGACCTCGGGTTCTGGAGTCACTTCGGGCTCGCTGGCCGAGGCCGCAGCAGCGTCAGAGTCAAATTCGACCAAGGTCGAGCCAACGGCAACCATTTCGCCTACCTCACCACTGAGTGAGGTCACGATGCCAGTGACCGGAGAGGGTATGGTAACGGTCGCCTTGTCGGTCATCACGTCCACGATTGGATCATCCTCGGTGACTGCGTCACCTGCGGTAACGTGCCACTGCACAACCTCGCCCTCTACGACACCCTCTCCTATGTCGGGCAACTTGAACACATGCTTGCCCATGCTCAGTCCTCCTGCGTCTCGCGTATCGCCGCGGCTATGCGAGCGGGTCCCGGCATGTAATCCCATTCAGTGGTGTGGGGGAACGGGGTGTCCCATCCGGTGACCCTCCGTATGGGGCTCTCAAGTTGGTAGAAGCAACGCTCCTGCACCGATGCTGCCATCTCCGCACCGAACCCGCTGGTCTTAGGCGCCTCATGAACAATTACGCATCTCCCGGTTTTCTCTATGGAGGCAACTACGGAATCTCGGTCCCATGGTACGAGGCTCTGCAGGTCGATGAGGTCGCATGATACCCCGCTGTCACGAATCGCCTGCTCGCAGACGTGGACCATCGCCCCCCATGCTATCACGGTGCACTCGTCGCCCTCCATCGCTAGACGCGCCTCTCCCAGAGGCACCGTGTAGTGCGATTCGGGCACCTCTGCCTCCGGGTGCCCGTCCCATGTCGGCACGTTGTGCGGGTCTCCGTAGAACGGCCCCCTGTAGCATCTCTTCGGCTCAAAGAAGATGACCGGGTCGTTGCTCTCCACGGCGCTGATGAGGAGCCCCTTAGCGTTGTAAGGGGTCGAGCAGTAGGCCACTTTCAGTCCGGGCGTGTGAGTGAACTGCGACTCGGGGGACTGCGAGTGGTGATGACCACCCCTGATTCCGCCTCCAGCTGGAGTCCGAACGGTCACAGGGGACCAAAACTCCCCTCCCGAGCGGTGCCTAATCTTGGCCAACTCGTTGACAATCTGGTCGTATGCCGGGAAGATGTAGTCAGCGAACTGGATTTCGACCACGGGCCTCAGCCCGTTGATTCCCATACCGAATGCGGTGGCCAGAATTCCTCCCTCGGAGAGGGGCGTGTCGAAGACACGATGGGCACCGTGCTTGGCCTGCAGACCGTCAGTGGTACGGAAGACCCCACCGAAGTAGCCGACGTCCTCACCGAAGACGATGACGTCCTCATCTCTGTCCAAGACTATGTCGAGGGCACTATTGAGAGACTGAATCATGTTCATGTTCGGCATGCTATCCCTCCATGGCCTCGTCTAACTGCTCCTCGAGGTGCCATGGCATCTCCTCGTAGACCTCAGTGAATATGGTGTCAGCCCCGGGGTACGGGCCGCTGGCCATATCTCCATACCCTACGGCCTCCTTGTATGCGCTGGTGACTTCTTCGTCGACTCTCTCCTCTAGCTCGACCTGTTGCTCCTCGCTCCATTCCCCTATCTCGATTAAGTGGTCGCGGAGCCTCTCGACGGGATCACCCCCGGGCCACTTCTCGTGCTCGTCTACCGGGCGGTACCGACTGGGGTCGTCGCTGCTGCTGTGCGCTCCTGCGCGGTACGTCAGCACCTCGATGTGAGTCGCCCCTGTGCCTGAGGCAGCGCGCTCCCGGGCCCACTTGGTGACCGCGTATAGAGCGAGAAAGTCGTTACCGTCGACCCTGAATGAGGGCAGTCCGTACGGCAGCCCCCTTGAGGCGAACTCTTCACCTCCTGTGGCGAAGTTCGCATGAGTGGATATCGCCCACTGGTTGTTCACGACGTTGAGTATGACGGGCGCCTTGAATACGCCAGCGAAGTTGAGGGCGTAGTGGTAGTCTCCCTCCGCGCTGGCGCCGTCCCCAATCCAAGTGATGGTGACCTCGTCGAGACCCTTGTATCGAGAGGCCATGGCTACCCCCACGGCCTGACTGAACTGGGTTCCTACTGGGCTTGACACTGAGATGAAGCGACCGTCCTTGTAGGAGTAATGGACCGGCATCTGTCTGCCCTTGATGTTATCCTCGACGTTCCCTAGGCAGTGGCAGATCATGCTGACCATGTCACGGCCCCTGACAAACTGGGCGCCCGGTTGCCTGTAAGTTGGGAAGACCCAGTCCTGCTCCTCGAGGGCCATGGTCTGCGCAATCGCGACGCACTCCTCGCCGAATGAGCGCATGTAGAAGGAGAGCTTCCCAGTCCTCTGGAGCTTCATCATGCGATTGTCGAAGATTCTCAGTCTGACCATGTGTTCGAGACCCTCGCGTAACTTGTCGGCGCTGAGCCCGGGATTCCATTCCCCTGTTGCATTGTTGTCGTTGCCTAGGACCCTGACTAGACCATCAGCGTGCGCCGACGTCTCTTCCGCCTCGCACTTGGCGGGGTCGGGACGATTGAGATCCCCCGGCTTCCACGGCCAAGACTCGAAGGTGGACTCCTCGCCCGGTCTGAAGGGAGCGTCAGGGATACTTAGCCCAGATTTCTTCTTCTTGCGCGCCATCTAGAACCACCTTGCCTCGAGCATCACGTCTGCCCCCCGAGTAGCACCGGCTGCCCTCCGCGGGATTCCTCCCACAGCAGGCCCGCCCTGTAGCTGGAACGCACCAGCGGTCCGCTGGCCACCGCATCGAAACCCATCTCGCGCGCCTCGAGGTCCCAGCGTCGGAATTGGGCCGGCTCCGGGAACCTGTCAACCGGGAGGTGCCTGTCACCTGGCTGTAGGTACTGTCCCAGAGTAATCATGCTGACTCCGGCCTCGCGCAGCATGTGCATGGCCTGCGTAACTTCTTCATCGGTCTCTCCGATGCCGACCATGATACTGGATTTGATGCGGATGTCCGGGCGCAGCCGGCGCGCCTCCCGGAGGATGGCCAGTGACTGCTCGAATGAGGCGCGCGGGTCGCGCACCACCGAATCAAGCCGAGGAACGCACTCTACGTTGTGGGCGAACACCCTCAGGGGCAGGTCGTCGAGGAGTGCCGCCAGTGCATTGAGGTTACCGTCGAGGTCGGAGCACAGCAACTCCAAGCCGACCTCAGGACTACGCTGGCTGACTGCGAGGATGCAGTCACGGTAGTGGCTGGCGCCCCCGTCCGGTAGGTCATCCCGGTTGACGACCGTGATGACCGCGTGGTTGAGCCCCATCCTGGCAACGGCCTCGGCCAGCTCGTCAGGTTCGTGCGGATCCAGAGCAGGTGGGGCCTTGACCGTCCCAACGGCGCAGAATCTGCAGCCCCGGGTGCATACCTCCCCAGCGACCATGAACGTCGCGGTCCCCCTGCCCCAGCAGTCGTGCACGTTGGGGCACTTGGCCTCCTCGCACACCGTGTGCAGCCCATGCTCGTGGACGTTGGAACTAGTCTCTAGGTAGCGAACTCTGGCAGTACCAGTCGGCAGCGTCGTAGCGAACCATTTGGGTAGACGCTTCCGCTTCGACATGCGACGCTCCCGCGCGCTCCCTCTGGACACTCCTCCACAACCGCCTCCCGCTACGGATTCGGGGTCGATGGTCGGCAGGTGCGTTGCCATCGCCCCATCGGAAGAACTCGCGCCGTTAATCATTCTCCTACGGAGAATCGTTCAGGATTGCGCGATACAACGGGTAATATCGGGAGTGGTCCTCGGCAAGGCGTGGTGAAGGGCGCAGTTCTGGTCACGGGGGGCGCTAGGCGCATAGGCAGGGCGATTTGTCTGCGTCTGGCCGCCGACGGCCATCCCATCGTGGTGCACTATCGGCACTCAGGTGATGAGGCCGAAGGACTGGTCGACACCATCAGGTCCTCAGGAGGCACCGCGCTAGCCATGCAATCCGACATGTCCGACGCCGCATCGGCGACCTCCTTAGTCCAGCGGGCTGGGGCTGAATCGCCCCTGTATGGCATCGTCAACAACGCCTCGATGTTCGTGCATGACGATCTGGACAGCGTAGACACGGAGGGATGGGACGCTCACATGGATGTGAACGCAAAGTCCCCGATACTGATGATTCGCGCCCTCAACCAGCAGCTCGATGATGATGGCAGGGCATGCGTGGTGAACGTGCTCGATCAGAAGATAGCCGAACCCAACCCCGATCACCTCTCCTACACGGCCTCGCGCTACGCCATGCTCGGCCTTACCGACGCCCTAGCCCGCGGTCTGGCCCCTCGCATACGCGTCAATGCCGTGGCTCCTGGTCACACCCTGCCCAGCGACGACCAGAGCGAGGCCGGTTTCTCTAGGGCGCAGTCCGAGACTCCGCTCGGGCGCGGACCCACTCCCGAAGACGTCGCAGATGCGGTGTCTTACCTGATGGGCGCCGAGGCGGTGACCGGGCAGATCTTGTTCGTGGACTCGGGCGAGAGGTTCCTGTCCCGGGCCAGAGATGTCCTATTTGAGACGGAGTGATTTCATGACCAGCCATAGCGAAGCACTGATTCGGATGCTCGAGGAGGGCAAAGAGGCCTCATCGCTGTTCATGGAGGAGGTCGTGAGGGAGGTCGACGTCGGAATCCATCCTCATGAGATTGGTTCATTGCAGAGAGTCAGGTTCGATATCCACGTCATACTAGAGGATGTTCAGGCAGGGGGAGACTCGATAGACGAGGTGCTCGACTACGAGTACCTAGTGGCCTCGTTGGACAGGGTGCTTGGAATGGGGCGCCCGGCCCTTCTGGAGACCTTGGCCACCAGGATTATCGACGAAGTCATCGCACCCTCCGAGGTCGCTGCGGCTTCGGTCAGTGCGACCAAGTTGGACGCATTACCCGACGAAGGCAGACTGGGATGCACTCTGACACGCGTCAAGTGATTGGTGCAGAGGGCAGGATTCGAACCTGCGAAGCTCTTAGCACCGGAGCTTAAGTCCGGCCCCTTTGACCAACTCGGGTACCTCTGCAAACCCCCAGCGGGGCCATCCTCACTTGAACCGAGCGCACGCAGCAGTGCCACAATTGATACATCTCGTACCCTTAAGGTACGAACGCTTTAACGCCACTCTGACGGCGGAAATAGTGTGCAGGCTTGCAGCACGTCGAATAACGGTCGCGGGCATATCAGGCTGGCCATTGCCCTGTCTATGGTGATTCTGGCCCCCATCTGTCTATCCATGGCTCCTGCTTCGGAATTGCGCTCGATTGAGCCCATGTCAGCCGACGACGACGTCGAACTGAAGCTCTACACCCTGTACATCTCTTCGCAGAACACCTCGGCCGGAGGTGACGGCCACATCACTACGAAGGTCCCCGAGTCAGGGGGCCAGGACAGCTCAAGTGCCCTAGACAGCGAAGTCGAGTTCCGCTCCAGCGACATGCTCTCATCGCTAATCGTCTACGGCAGGTCGCAGCACGGCAGTTCGAGTTCGTACTACCTCCCTCTGGATATGTTCCTCCGGGCCACAGGCCCAAGCGGCTCCACGGTCGAGTGGTCGATTAGATTGAAGGCCGGCGGATCCGAGGTCGGAACAGCTTCCTGGGATACCGACGCCTGCACGCAGAGCTTCACGAACAGCTGCAGTTTCGACCACGAGGAGTTCGAAATTGACCTCGGAGGCGACCAGTCGTTCACGGTTTCGAAGGACGAGAGACTGGAGATCACAGTCAGTGCCGAGATGTCGGGTTGTGACGGGGGCTCGATTCCAGGCGGCTCCAGTTGCGAGGCCGAGGTGGCCTGGAATGAGATCGACGACGAGAACAACAGGTACTCCCAACTCGAGGTCGAGGCGAATGCGATATCCAATAGCATAGTCGTCCTTCAACGCGAGGGCGCCGAGTTGGCTGAGGGTGCCGAACTCGACTGGTACCCCAATGACATACTCTCAGAGCGTGCCATGCAGTTCACCTTCGATGTCAAGAGTTCCTTCGGGCGCTACGACATAGAGTCCACCCGTCTTATTATGAGGGACCCGGACGGGATTTACCGCATCGATCACATCATCAACGAGGACGACGAGGACATCGAAGACACCAGTCAGGGTATCTTCGGAGAGTACATCTGGACCTACCCGAGCGGCTTGCCCGCCGGAGAGTACTCGGTCGAACTGGAAATCACTGACATCCAGGGCAACGCCTTCCTGATCGAGCACGACCCGGTCGAGATGCACCAATGGGGAGTCTCGCTCAACCACCGCCTGAACAAATTGACCGAGTACATCGCCCCCGGCGAGACCACTGCGATTCCCCTACAGTTGGTGCACAAGGGAGACTCCACCAAGTCGATGGAGGTCGAGATGGAGGTTCTGACAAACCTCGGCAGCTCGTGGATCCTTGAGTTCGACTCACCGGGCGGTTACACTCTCAATGCTGGCGGCGACATCCTCAACCCGATCCTCACGCTCACTGCGCCCGACGACCTGACAGGCACCCCAGAGGGCATTGAGATTAGGGCCGTGGCTGAGGCCGAGGTGGACAGCGTGCTGCAGGTGGTCGATCAGGACATCTTGCAACTCGACCTTGAGAAGATCGATGTCTACCAGCCCCCCGAGGTCTCGGTCTGGAACGAGGAGCACGATGTGCAGATAGCGAACTCGACACGACCCGACGACTTCGACCAGACCGTTCCGAGGTACGTGGAGTACGAGGAGTTCACCCCGTTCCTGCTGGAGATATTCAACACTGGTTTCGATGCCGACACGTTCAGGGTCGATGTCCTACAGAGGGCCAAGTCAATCATCCAGATATACGACAACGACACCGGCGAGAGGATACTTGAGGACGAGGGTGACGGGACCTTCCACACCGCTCTTCTGGAGCGCCACTCGACGCAGGTACTGCTATTCAACGTCAAACCGTCCTCGGACCGGGACGACCCCGACATCGGCGAGATAGAGGTCGAGATCATCAGCAACGGCAACTCGTCCCTGCGTACGACGGCGGTGTTCACGATACAGAGGACCTTCGGTATTCACGCCGAGGTTTCGCAGGACTGCGACGGCTCCCCTCTGGGCCACATCAGGGTGTCACTCTGCTCGCCCTCTTCCGGTAACGCCGTGGTCGACCTAAGGGTGAGGATAACCAACAGCATGACCAGCGGGGAGTCCGCCAGCTGGTGGAGGATACAGAACCCGGCGTCCCTAGAGGAGAATACAGACAGGGACCCGGCCTATGGGCAGTGGCAGTTCATGGTGTTAGACGAGGACGGCGACTCTGTCCCGAGGGTGTCCCTCGGTCCCGGCGACTTCACCGAGGTCTTCGTCACGGTGACCCTGACCAGTCAGGTTGTTGCAGGCAACCACACTGTCTACCTGCGAATAATCGAGGACATAGACGACGACAATCCTAGGTACTTCGACCTCCCGATGGTGTTTGAGGTCGAGGCAGGCGATCCCGATTTGCAGATAGTACAGGTCTCCCCCAACTACGAGCTGCTGCCCGGCGAGGTCTACTCGATCCAACTCAAGGTCAAGAACAACGGCAACGGTCCGTTGACTGTACTGCTGGATGCAGAGGTCGAGGAGTCTGGCTGGAGCGTCGACATCGAGGGCCCCTCGGGTTCTCCTCTGATAGAGCTCGATGCCTTTGAGGAGGCCACCTTCAACCTCGAGGTCAGCGTTCCCGATTCGGCGAACAACGGCGAACAGGTCCCCGTCCAGATTACTGCAACACCCTTCGACACCGAGCAGAGCTGGCCCGAGCAGTATACCGCCGAGACCACAGTGACGATGACGGTGGGAATCTCCTCACTGCTGGACATCCTAATCAACGAGTTAACTCACCCACGCCTCTCCACCATGGTAATCGGTTTGGTCGGCATCCTGTTGCTGTTCGCCGGAATTCAGAGCAGGATGAACCGCCGCAGGTGGACTGCACATCTGGCTTACCTTGAGTCACTGGGGGGCGACGACGATGAAGATGGGGGCGAGGACGAGGACTCCGATTTGCCCGCTCCAGTTACCTCCGTAGAAGAGGATGAGTCGGACGATTACGAGGACGACGAGATAGAACTCGTCTGAGCCGTTGTGAATCGGCGTCCGAACGGCGCTCCATTCGTCTTAAGACCCGTACTTTCTGCCGTAGGCAGCAGAAGGCCTGAGCATGCACGCCGTTTCTGCATCCACATCACTCTACGAGGCATCGCGCAAGCGCCGGTCGGCCCTGCTGTTCAGCGCCCTGCTTCTACTCTCATCGTACGCCGCCTTGGAGTTCGGTGCGTGGGAGGCTCAGGCCTCGACCGATGCCGACGGTGACGGCCTGACCTACGGGCTCGAATTCTACATCAACACTCAGCCTCAGGACTGGGACTCCGACAACGACGGCCTGCCGGATGGTTGGGAGTGGCAGTACGGCTTGGACCCCCTCTCGGCCGCGGGGGACAACGGCTCCACTGGAGACCCCGACGGAGACGCCTTCACCAACCTCAACGAGTACCAGTACGGCATACCTACAGGCTGGGACTCATCTTCCACCCCATCTGTGCTCGACAACGGAGTCTGGTGGAATGGCACCGTCCCCACGAGGAACTGGGATGAGGAGAGTGCCATGCAGATTATTCAGGGCACCGGCTCGGACGGTGCTGACGAGGACCCGATGGGCAACATCTGCAACGACCAGATGGACAACGACAAGGACGGTCTCGTCGACACCTTCGACAACGATGGCGACGGCGACGCTGACTGTAGCAGCGACGACGACGACGGCGACGGCCTGATCGACGAGGACCCTGACGGTTGGGATACCGACGGGGATGGCATGCCGGACGCTTGGGAGGTCGCCAACGGCCTCGACCCGACCTCTAACTCCAACATGGACGGTCCCAACGGGGACCCCGACGGAGACGGACTCGGCAACCTGTGGGAGTACGTCAACCCTGCATGGGGGACTCGAAATGGCTCAACCAACCCGCCCACGCAGTACTTCCGACCGGGCCCGTTCAACATGACCGGGACCGAGTCCCCATGCAACCCTGTGCTGGGGCTGGGCCCGGGCGGCTGCGTCATATTCACCGCCGAGGTCGACGGCATCACTCAGACCGACCCGAACAATAACGACACCGACGGCGATGGTCTGAACGATTCATACGAGGCATTCGTCCTACTCACCGACCCGACCGCCGTCGACACCGATGGCGACGGGATATGGGACGGCGTCGAGGTGAACGGCTCGTATGGCGACCCTCCCCAAGCCACCGACCCACGCAACAACAACACCGACGGCGACCAGTTCGATGACGGAGAGGAGGATGTCAACGGCAATGGGATGGTGGATCCCGGTGAAACCGACCCGACCAGAATAGAGGACGCCGGCGACATGGACAACGACGGCATAGACAACTGGGAAGAGAACATGACATGCACGCTGTGGAATGTCTCCGACACCGACGGCGGGGGAATCAACGACGGCGACGAGTTGTCTCTAGCTCACTCGACAGACCCATGCGTCTCCACGGAGGAAATGGTCAAGCAAATCATGGGGTGGGATTCCGCGAATTCGATTCTTACTCTGAACACCACCACCGGACTCGACCCGAACCCGGTTGACTGGAGGCAGCAGGGCGCTGCAATGGCCTACTATGTGTCCTCAAATGGCAGCCTCACCGGTTTCAGGTACGAATCCATCATCTCCGACTCCTTACGCAATGTCGACACCGATAGGCCGAGCAATGCTGACACAGTGGTGTTCATCAATTTCTCGTGGTGCTGGAACGCCACCGTCGGAGCAATCAACGAGCCACACTGCGACGACGACTACTTCGATACCGATGGCGACGGCCTCGCTGATTGGGAGGAAGGCCTCGGGACATGGGGCTACCTGTCTCTACCCAACATGTCGGACACTGATGGCGACGGGGTCGACGATCTCAACGAGATACTCAATCAGACCGACCCGAGTATAGCTTGCCACAACCTACTCGATAGCGACGGCGATGGCCTGAATAACTACTTTGAGAACACCACCGGCTGCCCTTTGATTTATGGTCTGGGGGGCAACGGCACCATCGACACCTACTACACCATGTGGAACGTCACTGACACCGACAATGGCGGCGTGGCCGACGGTCAGGAGTATCTCGACGGGACCAACCCACAGAATAACTCGGCCGACGACCTGAACCCCATCGACACCGACGGCGACGGCATCCCCGACACCATCGAGCAGCAGATCGGGACCGACTGGAGGGACCCCGACACTGACGGCGGAGGGGTGCCAGACGGACAGGAGTGCGCCCCAGAATACTGGGACCTCGGCTGCATAGACGCCGAGGGCAACCCGTGGGATCCCACCGACGACATCGACGAGAACATGCTGTACTTCGTAGCCGAGAACACCTCAGTCGGTGTGGACCCGGATATGAGGCACTACTGGAGGTGGCATACCTACGACTACTACACCGGTGTGTCATGGGGCGTCAACACCACGTTGGTCGGATATACTCAGATGTTATTCGACTGGTCCACCACACAGGGAGTCGCCGACTCCAGCTTCTGGCAGGAGAACGACTCACTCGGATGGACCATACAGTACGAAGGGGATGGCATCTTAGGCCCGGGCGACGAGCTGATAGCGCCCTACAACGCAGTCAATTTCACCAGTTGGATGGACAACAACGCTGGGTTGAACTTCTCCAACTTCACCCGTGACATACTCATTGACCAATCAACCGTGGATACCCTGTATGTGACCGCACCCCAGATCTTCTTCGGCCCGCAAATCACAGCCAATTCGACATCATTCTCAGGCAGCAGCTACGCTTATGACCTCCCAGACACTTTCTTCAGGGCCGGTGAGTATGTCGAAGCAGTCACCCAGACCGTGATTAACGAGTCCGGGGCTTTCACTGCATGGGATAAGGTGCTGGCGATTCAGGACTACCTGATCAACGGCAACTCCACCACCAGTTTCACTTTGAACTACGATGGTTCGGGGAGGGTGGACGGCCTTG